>NZ_JBFRFC010000015.1:0-184997 GCF_052114625.1 Stenotrophomonas sp. 2YAF26
TGCCGCTGCTGGGTTTGTGCGGGCCGGTGGCCGGCAACTGAATTGATCCAGCTACCCTGTGGTTGCCGGCCAGCGGCCGGCACTACCGCAGCAGCGGCACATCCATCCACGGGAACGCCTGCACGACCTCGGGCACCTCACCGTCATCATCGAACGCGGCGTCTTCATCTGCCGGCAACCAGAAACGCGCCGCCAGCAGATCGCCCTTGATGGCATGCACCCAGCCGAACGATTCCCATACGTCGTGGTCGTCATTGCAGGCGGCAAACGCGTCCAGCGTCTGGCGAAGATCAAGCAGTGCAATCATGCGTCGTTGGGCAGCGCGTCGGGAGAGCTGCAGTCTATCCGTGCCGGACGCAGGCCCAGCGCGATGACCACGCCGAGCGCGGCGAACAGCGCGGCACCGTACTGCGCATTGACCATGCCCTGCAGGGCATCAGGACTGGTTGCCGCCTGCGTGCCGCGTGCGGCGTTTGCCACCATCACCAGTACTGCCAGGCCCAACGCGCCGCCGATCTGCTGTGCGGTAGCGGCCATGCCGGACGCCACACCCTGCTGCGGACCCGGTACGCCCTGCCCGGCCACGATCCACATCGCCGTCCAGCTCATGCCCTGGCCCACGCTGAGCACCACGATGCCCGGCAGCAGCGGCCAGTAGCTGGCGCCGTGCGGCATCGCCAGCGCCACCGCAGTGATGCCGATGGCACCGGCGGCGAAGCCCCACGCCAGCACCTGCCGTGGCGAGCGGCGCTGCAGCATGCGCTCGGCAATGCGGATGCCGAAGGTGCATACCAGCGTCGGCAGCAGGAAGGCCATGCCGGCCTGCAGCGGGCTCCAGCCATAGCCATCCTGGAAGTACAGCGCCAGGAAGTAGTACTGCACGCCATAGCTGCTCATGAACGCGAAGGTCAGGCCGAGTGCTGCACGCAGGCCCGGCAGGCGCAGCAGCGCGAACTGCATCAGCGGGTCGCGGCTGCGCTTTTCGATCTGCACGAACACCGTCAGCAGCACGGCTGACAGCAACAGGCAGATGAGCGTGGCCGGCGCGGTCCAGCCCCATTCCGGCCCCTGCACCAGGGTGGTGACCAGCAGGCTGCCGCCGGCGGTGACGGTGAGGCAACCGGCCAGATCGAAGGAACGGCCGCGCACGCGCGGGCCATCGGCCGGCAGCCACGCGCCCGCGGCGACGGCACAGGCCGTGGCCAACGGCACGATCACCGCCAGCACCGCCGGCCAACCGAAGGCTTGGGTCAGTACACCGCCCAGCAGCGTCCCCAGCGCGAGGCCCGCCGCGCTGGCCATGCTCCAGATTGCCAGCGCGCGGTTGCGCACCGGGCCTTCTGCATACAGCGTATTGATCAGGGCCAGGGTGGCCGGAAACAGCAGCGCCGCACCGATGCCCTGCGCCGCACGTGCCACGATCAGCAGTGTGGCATTGGGCGCCAGCGCACCCAGCAGCGAAGCCAGGGCGAACAGCAGCATGCCCAGCCGGTAGAAGCGGCGGCGTCCCAGCAGATCGGCCGCACGCCCGCCCAGCAGCAGGCTGCCGCCAAAGGCCACCGTATAGGCGCTGACCACCCACTGCAGCTGCTGCGCATTGATCTGCAGCGCGCGGCCCATGTCGTGCAGGGCGACGAAGATGATGGTGGCGTCCAGAGCGATGATCAGCTGCGCGGTGGCCAGCAGGGTCAGCGCCCAGCGCGGGTATTTCAGGGGAGGCATGCGGCGCCCGGTTCGGAGGGGGGACGGCAGTCTCATTGATGCAGCTGAATCAATAAACCCCCTCAGCGCGATTTCTGTCATGATTTTCCGCATGAATGGATCCTCGATGGACCTCAATGCAGTGCGCATGCTGGTGCAGGTGGCTGAGGCGCGCAGCTTCACCGTCGCCGCCGGCCAGCTCGGCTTGAGCCAGTCCGGGCTGTCACGCGCGATCGGCCGGCTGGAAGCCTCGCTGGGGGTGAAGCTGCTGCAGCGGAATACGCGCAATGTCGCGCTGACCCCGGATGGCCAGCAGTTCGTCGAGCAGGTGGGACCGTTGCTGTGCGGGATGGAAGACGCCGAGCGGCTGCTGGCCGACCGCCCCTGCACGCCCTCGGGCGTGCTGAAGATCAGCGCGCCCTCGATGTTCGGGCGCAGGGTGCTGGTGCCGTTGCTGGGGCCGTTGCTGGAGCGGCACCCGCAACTGCAAGTGGAAGCGGTGCTCAGCGACCGGCTGGTGGATCTGGTGGAGGAAGGCTTCGACGCCGCCCTGCGCACCGGCACCATCGCTGACCAGCGCATGGTGGCGCGGCCGTTGAAGCCACTGCGCTGGGTGACCGTGGCCAGCCCGGCCTACCTGGCCGCGCAGGGTGAGCCGGCCGATGTGGCGGCATTGCAGAACCATGCCTGCCTGGCGGTGCGCAACCTGCGCAGCGGCCGGCTGGTGGACTGGCAGTTCCTGCAGGACGGGCAGCTGCGCGAGGTCACGCCGCCGACGCGGATGGTGTTCGACTGCGGCGACCCGCTGGTGGAGGCAGCGATTGCGGGCATCGGCATCGTGCAGGTGATGGATTTCGCGGTGGCCGACGCGCTGGCCGATGGCCGCCTGCAGCGCGTGCTGCAGCCGTTCGAAGGCCGCAGCCGCGCGCTGTCGTTGATCTACCCGCCGTCGCGCCAGCACTCACCGAAACTGCAGGTGCTGGCCAACGCGTTGTTGGCCGGGGATTGGTAGATCCACGCCATGCGTGGATGAGCGTTTCAATGCAAAAGCAGCCAGGCATGGCCTGGCCCTACTGGGCCGTAGTAGATCCAAGCCATGCGCGGATGCAAAGGCAGCCGGGCATGGCCCGGCTCTACTGGGTCGTAGTAGATCCACGCCATGCGTGGATGAACGTTTCAACGCAAAAGCAGCCAGGCATGGCCTGGCTCTACCGGTAAGGCGTTGCCGACCAGCGGCCGGCACTACCACGGCCCGATCAGGCGAAACTATCGGTGGCACGCACCAGCGCGTCGACGTTCTCTGCTTCGAACGCCGAATGCCCCGAGGCCGGGGTGATCTCCAGCTTCGCCTTCGGCCACACCTTGGTCAGGTCCCAGGCATTGGCCAGCGGACAGACCACGTCGTAGCGGCCGTGCACGATCACGCCCGGGATGTCGGCGATGCGGTGCGCGTCGCGCAGCAGCTGGTCTTCCACTTCGAAGAAACCGCCGTTGACGAAGTAGTGGTTTTCGATGCGGGCAAACGCCAGCGCGAAGTGCGGGTCTTCATGGCTGTTGATGAAGTCGTCGTCCACGTGCAGGAAGCTGGTCGCGCCCTCCCACACTGCCCAGGCCTTGGCTGCGTCCAGGCGCGTTGCTTCGTCTTCGCTGGTCAGGCGGCGATGGAAAGCGGAGATCAGATCATGGCGTTCTACTGCCGGAATCGGCTTGAGGTAGTGCTCCCACGCATCCGGGAACAGGCGGTTGGCGCCTTCCTGGTAGAACCATTCCAGCTCCCAGCGGCGCAGCATGAAGATGCCGCGCAGCACCAGTTCGGTCACGCGCTGCGGATGGGTCTGCGCATAGGCCAGCGCCAGGGTCGAGCCCCAGCTGCCACCGAACACCTGCCAGCGATCGACCTTGAGGTGCTCGCGCAGCGTCTCGATGTCGGCCACCAGGTCCCAGGTGGTGTTGTCCACCAGATCGGCGTGCGGGGTGGAACGACCGGCACCGCGCTGATCGAACAGGATGATGCGGTACTTGGCCGGGTCGTGGAACTGGCGCATCTTGTCGCTGCAGCCGCCGCCGGGCCCACCATGCAGCATCACCACCGGCTTGCCGTCCGGGTTGCCGCACTGTTCGAAGTACAGCGTGTGGCGGTCGTCGACCTTCAGGGTGCCGACGTCGTAAGGGGTGATGGCGGGGTACAGCGTACGCATGCTTGCAGCTCCGTGGTGGTGCCCTGCCCTTGGCAGGAGAACCCCCATTCTAGGCCGGTCGCCGGCCCAGGGTGACCCGGTCGCGCTGCTCCAGGTCCTGCACGGTCTGCACGTCGATGTAGCCGGCCTGCTCGAACAGCGCGCCGATGGCATCGCCCTGGTCCCAGCCGTGCTCGATCAGCAGCCAGCCGCCGGGCTGCAGGTAGTCGCCGCCGCCGGCGACGATGCGACGGATGTCATCCAGCCCATCAACGCCCGAGGCCAGTGCCGTGGCCGGCTCGAAGCGCAGGTCGCCCTGCTCCAGGTGCGGGTCGTCGCTGGCGATATAGGGAGGATTGCTGGCGATCAGGTCGAAGCGTTCACCGTGCAGCGGCGCGTACCAGTCGTGACCACCTTCGGCAAAACGCACGTTGCCCAGCTCGTGGCGCGCGGCGTTGCGGGCCGCCACCGCCAGTGCAGCGACACTGGCGTCGGTGGCCAGCACCTGCGCTTGCGGCCGCTCGCTGGCCAGGGCCAGGGCGATGGCGCCGCTGCCGGTACCGAGGTCGGCCAGCTGCAGCGTGCGGTCCGGCGGAAGGCGATCCAGCGCCAGCTCCACCAGCAGTTCGGTTTCCGGCCGCGGAATCAGGGTGGCCGGGTCGACTTCCAGATCGAGGGTCCAGAAACCACGGCGGCCGGTCAGGTAGGCCACCGGTTCGCCAGCCAGGCGCCGGTCCAGCAAGGCCTCGAACGCGGCCTGCTCGGCGGCGGGCAGTGGATCGGTAGCGTGCGCGAACAACCAGCTGCGCGGTCGCTGCAGCACATGCAGCAGCAGCAGCTCCGCTTCATGACGGGCCTCGGCGCCACCCAGGCGGCCGCTGGCGTCGGCCACGACCTGGCGCAGGGACGGTTCGGAATCGGCGGGCATGGCAGGCACTGGCGCGGGCGGTGGGCCCGCAATTGTAGAGTCTGGAAACCGTTCAGGTTCGCTGGGGCGGGATTCGCTGCGGTGGGATATGAGAGACCTATCGACCGGTTTCCGCAGCCGCTGATGATTTCCCTTGTCATACAGCGGGTTGCAGGATGCAGGTGGCCTGATTCATTGCCGGCTCAGCGCACATCAATAGACTGCATCTATCAAATGGATGTAATCAATGCATTGTCCTTATCGAAATGGAACCAGTAACCTAGGTCCTGTCGATTCACCCACTCCCCTTCACCCAGAGGAAAAACGATGTCCCTGATCAACACCCAGATCCAGCCGTTCGAAGCCAACGCTTACCTGAATGGCGAGTTCATCAAGGTCTCCGACAGCACCCTGAAGGGCCAGTGGTCGGTCCTGATCTTCATGCCGGCAGCCTTCACCTTCAACTGCCCGACCGAGATCGAAGACGCCGCTGACCATTACGCCGAGTTCAAGAAGGCTGGCGCCGAGGTCTACATCGTCACCACCGACACCCACTTCTCGCACAAGGTCTGGCACGAAACCTCGCCGGCCGTGGGCAAGGCCCAGTTCCCGCTGGTCGGCGACCCGACCCACCAGCTGACCCGCGCCTTCGGCGTGCACATCGAGGAAGAAGGCCTGGCCCTGCGCGGCACCTTCATCATCAACCCGGAAGGCGTGATCAAGACCCTGGAGATCCACTCCAACGAGATCGCCCGTGACGTCTCCGAGACCCTGCGCAAGCTGAAGGCTGCCCAGTTCACCGCCGCCAACCCGAACCAGGTCTGCCCGGCCAAGTGGAAGGAAGGCGAGAAGACCCTGACCCCGTCGCTGGACCTGGTCGGCAAGATCTAAAGCAGTACCGGCCTGCCGCAGCCCCACGCTGCGGCGCGCCCATCCCCGTGCCGGCCACATCGCCGGCGTGGGGGTGAACCCAAGACAGCCGAGCTCGCAAGCCGCCGCTCGCCAGCCCCTTCCACAGCTGTCTCTGCTGCCTTGGGTTCACCCCTACCCCCTGCTGGTCCGCTACCTTCTACAGCGGTGCCACGCCCCCGTTTTGCCTGAAGCCAGGAGAAGACCATGTTGGACGCCAACCTGCAGTCGCAGCTGAAGACCTATCTGGAGCGCGTGACCCGCCCGATCCAGATCACCGCGCATGCCGACGACGGTGCCAAGTCGCGGGAGATGCTGGACCTGCTGCAGACCCTGGAAAGCCTGTCGGACAAGATCTCGCTGCAGGTGCTGCGCGACGGTCAGGGTCGCGTGCCGTCCTTCGACCTGGGCACGCCGGGCCAGGACATCCACCTGACCTTCGCCGGCCTGCCGATGGGCCACGAATTCACCTCGCTGGTGCTGGCCCTGCTGCAGGTCGGCGGGCATCCGTCCAAGGCCACTGCCGAGCTGATCGAGCAGGTGCAGAACCTGGAAGGCGACTACCGGTTTGAAACCTATTTCTCGCTGTCCTGCCAGAACTGCCCGGACGTGGTGCAGGCGCTGAACCTGGCCGCGGTGCTCAACCCGCGCATCCAGCACGTGGCCATCGACGGCGCGCTGTTCCAGGAGGAAGTCGAGCAGCGCGAGATCATGTCGGTGCCGACCGTCTACCTCAACGGCGCGGTGTTCGACCAGGGCCGCATGACCCTGGAGCAGATCGTGGCCAAGCTGGACACCAACGCCAGCAAGCGCGATGCCGAGAAGATCGCCGCCAAGGACGTCTTCGACGTGCTGGTGGTCGGTGGTGGCCCGGCCGGTGCCGCTGCGGCGATCTATGCCGCGCGCAAGGGCATCCGTACCGGCATCGCCGCCGAGCGTTTCGGTGGCCAGGTGCTGGACACCATGGCGATCGAGAACTTCATTTCGGTGAAGGAGACCGAGGGCCCGAAGCTGGCCACGGCGCTGGAACAGCACGTGCGCGAATACGAGGTCGACATCATGGACCTGCAGCGCGCCAGTGCGCTGGTGCCGGCCGGCGAAGACGGCCTGGTGCAGGTGCAGCTGGAAAACGGCGCCGTGTTGAAGTCGCGCTCGGTGATCCTGTCCACCGGCGCGCGCTGGCGGCAGATGAACGTGCCCGGCGAAGACCAGTACCGCAACAAGGGCGTGGCGTACTGCCCGCACTGCGATGGCCCGCTGTTCAAGGGCAAGCGCGTGGCGGTGATCGGCGGTGGCAATTCCGGCGTTGAAGCGGCCATTGATCTGGCCGGTATCGTGTCGCATGTGACCCTGCTGGAATTCGATTCCAGCCTGCGTGCCGACGAAGTGCTGCAGAAGAAGCTGCGCAGCCTGGCCAATGTCACCGTGCTGACCAGCGCGCAGACCACCGAAGTGCTGGGCGACGGCAGCCGCGTCACCGGCCTGGTCTACAAGGACCGTGTCGGCGGTGATTCCCATCGCGTCGAACTGGAAGGCATCTTCGTGCAGATCGGCCTGCTGCCGAACACCGAATGGCTGAAGGACACCGTGGCCCTTTCGCCGCGTGGCGAGATCGTCATCGATGACCGTGGGCAGACCAATCTGCCGGGCGTGTTCGCCGCGGGCGATTGCACGACGGTACCCTACAAGCAGATCATCATCGCGATGGGCGCCGGTTCGACCGCCGCACTGAGCGCTTTCGATCACCTGATCCGCTCCTCGGTTCCCAAGAGCAGCGGCGCGGTGGCCGAAGCGGCCTGATCCAATGTTCCCAGGCCATCGGGAGCACCATCAGCCGGCAGGGCACGCCCTGCCGGTGCAGTACCCCGAGAGGTCTGAGGATGAACCTGCGTGACCTGAAATACCTGGTGGCCCTGGCCGATCACAAGCACTTCGGCCGGGCCGCCGCCTCCTGCTTCGTCAGCCAGCCCACGCTGTCGACCCAGATCCGCAAGCTGGAAGAGGAGCTGGGCCTGCCGTTGGTGGAACGCGCGCCGCGCAAGGTGATGCTGACCCCCGCTGGCCACGAAGCAGCCGCGCGGGCACGGGTGATCGTGGCCGAAGTGGAGCAGTTGAAGGAAGCGGCTCGACGCAGCCGCGATCCCGAAGCGGGTACCGTGCGCCTGGGGATCTTCCCGACCTTGGGCCCGTACCTGTTGCCGCACGTGATTCCGCGCATCCGCACGCGCTTCCCCGAGCTGGAACTGCTGCTGGTGGAAGAAAAGAGCGATGTGCTGCTGGAGCGCCTGCGCGAGGGCAAACTGGACGCTGCACTGTTGGCACTGCCGGTGATCGACGACCAGCTGCACGCCGAATTCCTGTTCGAGGAACCGTTCCTGCTGGCCGTTTCCGGCCGCCACCCGCTGGCCACGCGCGAGCATCTGGACGTACAGGAACTGGCCACGCAGAAGCTGCTGCTGCTGGAAGACGGCCACTGCCTGCGTGACCAGGCGCTGGAAGTCTGTCGCCTGTTCGGCGCCAATGAAAAGTCGGAATTCCGCGCCACCAGCCTGGAAACGCTGCGACAGATGGTCGCCGCCGACGTTGGCATCACCCTGCTGCCCAGCCTGTCGGTACAGCCGCCGGTGCCACGCTCGAACAACATCCGCCTGATCGACTTCGTCGGCGAGGGCCGTCCCAGCCGTCGCATCGCCATGATCTGGCGGCGCAGCTCGGCGATGAACGAGTTCCTGATGGAGCTGGCCGAGCAGTTCAAGCGCCTGCCCGATGCGCTGTTTACGCTGGAGGCGTTGGTCCCGGCAAACGGCGATACTGCTACCCCGCCCACGCCGGTGCTGAACGGCTGAGACACCGCAGCCGGGCATCGAAACCGCCGGGAGTCGATTCCGGCCGCATTTGTCCCCACAATACAGTCAGGCGGCGCCAGCAGGCGCCGCCTTTTGCATGGTTTTCAACCAAGGAGCGTCACCATGAACACCGCCAGCGGCCTGCCGCCGTCGATCACTGTTTCCACCCTCGACATGGACCGCCTGGACGCCATGCTCGAATCCCCGGCACACAGCCAGACGCCGGCCGCGCGTGCGCTTGCCGATGAGCTCAACCGGGCAACCGTGTTGCCGCCAGACCAGATTCCCGAAGGCATCGTCATGATGCATTCGCGCGTGGAGTGCGAAGATGAAGTGTCGGGCGAGAAGCATGTCCTGACCCTGGTCTTCCCCCGCGAAGCCAATGTCGATGAAGGCAAGGTGTCCGTGCTGGCGCCCGTCGGCAGCGCCCTGCTTGGCCTGGCCGTTGGCCAGAGCATCGACTGGACCGCCCCGGGCGGCCGCAAGCTGCGGCTGCGCGTGAGCGCGGTCCACAACGACCGTCCCTGACCTGCGCTGCGTACCGCGCGCGATCAGTTTCCCTGCAATCCCCGCACCAGGAGCCGTAATGAGTACCCCGTCCAAACTGTCCCAGCTGCGCGAACTGTCCGTGGTCGTTGCCGATACCGGTGACTACGAGGCGATCAAGCGCCTGCAGCCGGTGGACTGCACCACCAATCCGACCCTGGTGAAGAAGGCGCTGGACCTGCCGGTCTATGCGGAACTGATCGAACGCGAACTGGCCTGGGGCCGCCAGCAGGGCGGCGACCGCGAGGCCGTGGTGCACGCCGTGGCCGACCGCCTGACCATCGGCGTCGGTGCGCTGCTGAGCACGCTGGTGCCGGGCCGCGTCTCCACGGAAGTGGATGCCGACCAGGCCCACGACACCGCCGCGACCGTGGCCAAGGCCCGTCAGTTCATCCAGATGTACGCCGATGCCGGCGTGCCGCGCGAGAAGATCCTGATCAAGATCGCTGCGACCTGGGAAGGCGTGGAAGCCGCGCGCGTGCTGCAGGCCGAAGGCATCGACTGCAACCTGACCCTGATCTTCAACCCCACCCAGGCGCTGGCCTGCAGCGAAGCAGGTGCGTTCCTGATCTCGCCGTTCGTCGGCCGCATCCTCGACTGGTACGTGGCCAACGGCCAGACCCCGGCGAACATCGACGAGGACCCGGGCGTGGTGTTCGTGCGTGGCGTGTATGCCGAATTCAAGCGCCGCGGTTCGCCGACCGTGGTGATGGGTGCCTCGTTCCGTTCGACCGCGCAGATCGAAGCGCTGGCCGGCTGCGACCGCCTGACCATTTCGCCGGACCTGCTGGAGAAGCTCGACGCCGACCACGGCGCGCTGCCGCGCAAGCTGGTGGCCGGTGCCGCTGAAGCGGTGCAGGTGACGCCGATCGACGCGGCAAAGTTCGCAGCCGACCTGGCCGCCGATCCGATGGCGACCGAGAAGCTGGCGACGGGTATCGATGCGTTTGCCAAGGATCTGGAAGCACTGCGTCAGCGGATTCGCGAGGCACTGTGATTCCGGCCAACGGCTGAGCCCCTCGTGGCGGATCGCTCAGAGCAAAAGCCATGCTTGGCCGGGCGGGTTGGGTACGCGGGAGACGCCGTGAATCCGTCCCTGGAGGCTTGGCCGCCGCATCCATGCGGCGGACACTCCCGCGTACCCAACCCGCCCGACCTCTGACAGTTTCCTGCGGTGGTCCGCCACGGAAGAAAGAAAAGAAGAGCAAAAGCGGGTCGCGCGCTGCGCTTGCTCACAAACAAACAAAAAGGACGCGGCGAATGCCGCGTCCTTTTTGTTTTCTATCAGGTCGTCAGTAACCCAACCCTCTTGCTTACCGTCACCGGGAAACTGTCGAAGGCGGGACGGGTGCAGATGGCGGGACCGTCCACGGCATGGATGCCGTGGCCGAGCCCCCAGGGATGGGTTTACGGCGTGTCCCGCCATCTGTACCCGTCCCGCCAAACCCACAGCAACCCAGAGCCGCTTTGGCTTTGGCTTTGGCTTTGGCTTTGGCCGTTGCTTTCAGCTTCTGCTCGCCGCAGGCGGACCACCGCGCGTCAGCGCGGCACCTCCACATCCAGCCCGATCGGGCAGCTCACGCCGGTACCGCCAATGCCGCAGTAGCCGTTCGGGTTCTTGGCCAGGTACTGCTGGTGATAGTCCTCGGCGTAGTAGTACGTCGGTGCCGGATACACGATCTCGGTGGTGATCGGGCCATACCCCGCTGCAGCCAGCTGCGCCTGGTAGGCCTCGCCACTGGCCAGCGCCGCGGCGTACTGGGCCTCGTCGGTGGCGTGGATCGCCGAACGGTACTGGGTGCCGGTGTCGTTGCCCTGGCGCATGCCCTGGGTCGGGTCGTGGCTCTCCCAGAACAGCTGCAGCAGGCGCTCCAGGCTGACAACCGCCGGGTCGAACACCACCTGCACCACCTCGGTGTGGCCGGTCAGGCCCGAGCAGACCTCTTCATAGGTGGGGTTCGGGGTGATTCCACCGGCATAGCCCACCGAGGTGCTGTACACCCCCGGCTCGTTCCAGAATTTGCGCTCGGCACCCCAGAAGCAGCCCAGCGCGAAGCGGATCTGCTGCAGGCCGGCGAAACGGTCCTTCAGCGGATGGCTGTTCACGAAGTGCTGGTTGCTGTGCAGCGGCAGCGGCTGGTCGCGGCCCGGCAATGCCTCTTCCGGGCGCGGCAGGCGCTGCTTGAAGGCCCCGATGCCGAGGATGCCCTGTCCGATTCCCAACATGATGCGCTCCTACGCCGGAAGCCCGGCAATGTCGTCGGCATCTGAAATGGGGGCATCTGTGGCGTGGCCCAAGTCCAGCGCCGCCACGATGTCTTCGGCCTGTGGCCGCGCGGCGTCGGGGATACCGACCCGCAGCACGCCGAACAGCGGCAGCTCGCCCATGCCGCCCAGCAGCGACTCGCCGAACACGAACGCCGGGATGCCGGCGTCTTCCAGCGCGTGCTTGACCAGGTGGGCGTCGAACAGATTGTCGGCCTTGTACACGATGTGCATGCGGCAGCTCCGTGGGACAGGATTCCAGCATACGCCCGGGGGCTGAATGGTGCCGAGGGCGGCATCCGGGGGTTGCCGGCCAGCGGCCGGCACTACCCGTGTCGTCTGTAGTGCCGGCCGCTGGCCGGCAACCCCAGCCATCCCTGCCTGCCCCCCGGGCAGCCCTTCCCGGTAAGCGTTAGACTGGCAATCTTTCTGCCTTACTTTCGCCGACTCATGTCAGAGCACACCCCCGCCAGCCCCGAGACCCCCGCCGACAGCCACGAGAAGCGCGATTTCATCCGCCAGATCGTGCGCGAGGACCTGGCCAGCGGTAAGCACCAGGCGATCAAGACCCGCTTCCCGCCCGAGCCGAACGGCTACCTGCACATCGGCCATGCCAAGTCGATCTGCCTGAACTTCGGCATCGCCGGCGAGTTCAGCGGCGTCTGCAACCTGCGCTTCGACGACACCAACCCGGCCAAGGAAGATCCGGAATACGTGGCCGCGATCCAGGACGACGTGCGCTGGCTGGGCTTCGAGTGGAACGAGCTGCGCCATGCGTCGGATTACTTCGACGCCTACTACCTGGCCGCCGAGAAGCTGATCGCCGACGGCAAGGCCTACGTCTGTGACCTGTCGGCCGAGGAAGTGCGCGCCTACCGCGGCACCCTGACCGAACCGGGCCGGCCCTCGCCGTGGCGCGACCGCAGTGTCGAGGAAAACCTGGACCTGTTCCGCCGCATGCGCGCCGGTGAATTCCCCGATGGCGCGCGCACCGTGCGCGCCAAGATCGACATGGCCAGCGGCAACATCAACCTGCGCGATCCGGCGCTGTACCGCATCAAGCACGTCGAGCACCAGAACACCGGCAACGCCTGGCCGATCTACCCGATGTACGACTTCGCCCATGCACTGGGCGATTCGATCGAAGGCATCACCCACTCGCTGTGCACGCTGGAGTTCGAAGACCACCGCCCGCTGTACGACTGGTGCGTGGACAACGTCGACTTCGCCCACGATGACGCGCTGACCCAGCCGCTGGTCGACGCCGGCCTGCCGCGCGAAGCGGCCAAGCCGCGCCAGATCGAGTTCTCGCGCTTGAACATCAACTACACGGTGATGAGCAAGCGCAAGCTGATGGCGCTGGTCACCGAACAGCTGGTGGACGGCTGGGAAGACCCGCGCATGCCGACCCTGCAGGGCCTGCGTCGCCGTGGCTACACCCCGGCGGCGATGCGCCTGTTCGCCGAGCGCGTGGGCATCAGCAAGCAGAATTCGCTGATCGATTTCAGCGTGCTGGAAGGCGCGCTGCGCGAAGACCTGGACAGCGCTGCACCGCGCCGCATGGCCGTGGTCGACCCGGTCAAGCTGGTACTGACCAACCTGGCTGAAGGCCACGAAGAGCAGCTGACCTTCAGCAACCACCCGAAGGACGAAAGCTTCGGTACCCGCGAAGTGCCGTTCGCACGTGAAGTGTGGATCGATCGCGAGGACTTCGCCGAAGTGCCGCCGAAGGGATGGAAGCGTCTGGTTCCCGGTGGCGAAGTGCGTCTGCGCGGCGCCGGCATCATCCGCTGCGATGAAGTGATCAAGGATGCCGACGGCACCATCACCGAACTGCGCGGCTGGCTGGACCCGGAATCGCGTCCGGGCATGGAAGGCGCCAACCGCAAGGTCAAGGGCACCATCCACTGGGTCAGCGCGGTGCACGGCGTGCCGGCCGAGATCCGCCTGTATGACCGCCTGTTCTCGGTGCCGAACCCGGACGATGAATCGGAAGGCAAGACCTACCGCGATTACCTCAATCCGGAATCACGTCGCACCGTCATCGGCTATGTCGAGCCGGCGGCTGCCACCGCTGCGCCGGAACAGTCGTTCCAGTTCGAGCGCACCGGCTACTTCGTTGCCGACCGCCGCGACCACACCGAAGCCAAGCCGGTGTTCAACCGCAGTGTGACCCTGCGCGACACCTGGTCGGCCTGATCACCTGCGCGGGCGCCGCAAAGGCGCCCGCGTCATCCTGCACCTGCCTCATCCTCTGCTGAAGCCTGCGTAGCCGACCCTCGGTAACGGCGGGTCTTGCTGCGCGAGCGCAGGCACGTGCCATCGCGCAGCCGCTACCTGCGTCATCATCCCCTCCTCTTGCCCTGTCAGGCCCTGCCATGTCCGCTGCCCCGAGTGCGCTTCTCCCGCTGCTGCAACAGGTCCTGCTGGGCCGTGACATCGCCTGCACCGTCGAGGGTGACGACCTGCTGCTCGACAGCGGCCTGCAGCTGACGCCACACAGCGTCTCCAGCAACGAACGCGACAACGGCGGCTGGCAGACGTCCACGGTCATCGAGACCCGCCACGCCGGCCTGTTCGCCGATGGCCTGTTCGAATACCAGCACGCCAATGGCGCGACCGAACAGGAGTCCTTGCTGTCCGGCTTCGACACCTGGGTGCGGGTGGATCTGGCGACCCTGCAGGCGGCCATCGGCGCCGAAGACGCACCGGATCTGCCGATGATGGGGCTGACCTACCCGACCGGCGACGAAGGCGAAGAACACGAGCGCACCGTGGTGCTGGGGCCGCTGGCCCATTACCGCGCCCGCGAACTGGACGACGCTGCCGCGTGCAGCGAGGACGATCACGGTTCCTGCCCCTGCTGCCTGTTCACCAAGAGCATCGACGCCTTCGACGACCTGTTGAAAGCCCACCACTTCCTGGCCATCCGCCTGTTCGCTTCGCGCGACGAGCAGGGCCAGTGCGAAGCCGACTGCCGGGTCAACGGCCATGACTTCGCCCCCGCCCTGCCGCTGCTGCGCGCCTATGCCGCGCGCTGGCCGCAGGCGGGACTGGAGTTCCGCAAGCAGTACGTGGTGATCCGCACCGGCTCACCCTCGCAGGCCTGAACCCAGCGCGCACGCCCGGTACATGCCACTGCCGCTACACTGCGCGCCGATATCTGTTGCACCTGTTCCTTTCACTCCCAACGAGGCACCCCCGCGATGCTGTACGCGCAAGTCCACCTGACCCTTCCTGCCTGGATCCACGACCAGATCGACCTGGATCGGCGATATCCGGGCGACGAGGCCAAGGTCGCGCTGGCGATCGAGCTGTCGCGGCTGAATGTCGACCACGCCAGCGGCGGCCCGTTCGGCGCCGTGGTATTCGGGCCGGATGACAAGGTGATCGCCGCCGGCGTGAACCGGGTGATGCCGCACTCGACCTCGCTGGCGCACGCCGAGAACATGGCCTACATGCTGGCCCAGCAGCGCCTGCAGACCCCGCGCCTGAACGCGGCGCTGTCGCCGATCACCCTGGCCACCAGCTCGCAGCCGTGCTGCCAGTGCTACGGCGCCACCGTGTGGGCCGGCATCGACCGCCTGCTGATCGGCGCCAGCTCGGCCGACGTGGAAGAGCTGACCCCGTTCGATGAAGGCCCGCTGCCGGCTGACTGGGTGGGTGAGCTCAACAAGCGTGGCATCGAAGTGGTGCAGGGTCTGAACCGTGATGCGGCGCGCAGCGTGCTGCGTGCCTATGGGGAAAGCGATGGCGCCCGTTACTGAGGCCGGCATCGGCCTGCTGTGCCTGTGCCGGCAGGGCTTCGAGCCCGAGCTGGCCGGCGAACTGCAGTTCCGCGCAGGCGCCGCCGGTTTTGCCGGTTACGCCCGTACCCAGCGCAATGATGGCTACGTGCTCTTCATGTGCGATGAAGCGGCGGCGCTCGCACCGCGACTGCCGTGGCGCGAGCTGATCTTCGCCCGCCAGAAGCTGGTGGTACTGGCCGAGCTGCCGCAGCTGGACCCGGCCGACCGCATCACGCCGATGCTGGACGTGCTGGCCGATGCGCCGCGTTTCGGTGATCTGTGGGTGGAACATCCCGATTCGGACGCCGGCAAACCGCTGTCCGGGCTCGCGCGTGCCTTCGGCAACGCCCTGCGCCCGGCGCTGCGCAAGGCCGGCAAACTCAGCGACAAACCGAACGCACGCCTGCCGCGCCTGCACGTGGTGTTTGTCGATGGCACGCACGCCTTCATCTGCGTGGCCAACCCGGACGACAGCGCACCCTGGGCGTTGGGCATTCCGCGCTTGAAGCTGTTGCCCGACGCACCCTCGCGCTCGGCATTGAAGCTGGACGAGGCACTGCTGACCCTGCTTGCCCCGGAAGAACGCGAAGCGCTGGTTCGCCCGGGCATGCGCGCGGCTGATCTGGGCGCGGCACCGGGCGGCTGGACGTGGGTACTGACCCGCCAGCACGTGCATGTGCTGAGCATCGACAACGGCCCGCTGCGCCAGCACGTGCTGGACACCGGCCTGGTCGAACACCTGCGCGCCGATGGTTTCCATTGGCATCCGGAGCAGCCGCTGGACTGGATGGTCTGCGATATGGTCGAGCAGCCGCGTCGCGTCGCCGAACGCATGGCCACCTGGTTCCGCGAGGGCTGGTGCAGGCACGCGATCTTCAACCTGAAGCTGCCGATGAAGAAGCGCTGGGACGAGACGCGCCTGTGCCTGGACCTGTTCCAGGAGCAGGCCGGCAAGCCGCTGGTGGTACGTGCCAAGCAGCTGTACCACGACCGTGAGGAAATCACGGTGCTGGCGTCGCCGCTGCGCTGATGAACGTCCCGCGCATTTCCCTGCTGCTGTGTACCGCGGTGCTGGCATTGCCGGCACTGTCACAGCCGGCGCGCCCGCAACCGGCACAGAGCGCTCCGCTGCGCGATGACAGTGGCGTGGTCCGCCAGCAGTCACTGTCGGCCGGCCGTGTGACCGGCAGCGTCGACATCGTGGTACCGCTGGGCGAAACCCCGGTAACCGTGCGCTCGGTGGCGCCGGCCAGCGTGGTCGGTCAGTACCGCATCCATTTCGCCGAGCTGGACGTGAACGCTGATGGTTTCATCAGCCGTGACGAAGCACTGGCCAATCCGGCGCTTTCCGATGAGTTCAACGCCTTGGACAGCAAGCGCCGCGGCAAGCTGGACCGCGCCGATCTGGCCGGCTGGCTGATCGATTGAGGTCGCTGCGGTAGGTAATGGTATCCACGCATGGCGTGGATCTACTGAAACGACGGCGCTACCGGCGGATGATCCGGGGCTCGCGCGCCAACCAAGGTTGGCGTCTACAGAAGCGATTCGCTGCAGACCGGCATGACCCGCTTTTGGTAGGTGCCAACCTTGGTTGGTACAAGGTCGGAAGGCCCTCACTCCAGCCGGGCCGAGGGTGCCCGATCGACGCGCCAACCAAGGTTGGCATCTACCAGGGCATCGCCGTCACACCCCTGCGGCGCGCTTCCAGAAGGCCTGCACCAGCGGCGGCCACTTGCCTACGCAGCCCAGCGCGCGGCCACGCGCCAGGGTCAGGTGCATCTCGTCGTTGGAGAACAGCCCGTTGATCGCGTCGAAGCTGTAGGCGGCGATCTGGTTGTCGCTGCGACGCTCACGCGCCCAGCGCTGCACGCGCTGCGGCGACAACCGGGGTTGTCCACGCCGTTCGGCCGATGGCGCCAGCCAGTGCTGCAGGGCGGCGACGTCGCGCAGGCCGAGGTTGACGCCCTGCCCGGCCAGCGGGTGCACCACATGGGCGGCATCGCCCAGCGCCAACACGCGACCGGCCACGTAGTGGCGGGCCAACTGCCGGCGCAACGGGAACGCCGCGCGCGGCGAGGCCAGCCGCAGTTCACCCAGGCGCGCGGCGAAGGCGCGGGTCAGTTCACGATTGAATGCGTCTTCGTCCAGCGCCAGTACGCGTGCCGCCTCGTCGTCGGGCAATGTCCAGACGATGGAGCTGCGGCGCTCGGCCACCGGCAACAGCGCCAGCGGACCGGTCGGCAGGAAGCGCTGCCAGGCCGTCGCCTGATTGGGCAACTCGCTGTCCACATAGGCGACCACACCGCGCTGCTGGTAGTCGTGGCGCTCGACGTCGATCCCTGCCAGTTCGCGCAGGGTCGATTCCGCACCGTCGGCAGCAACGGCCAGTGCGGCTTCGATGCGACGGCCGTCATCCAGACGCAGGCGCACACCGTGCTCGTCCTGCTCAAGCGCTTCCACGCGTGCCGGGCAATGCAGTTCCACGCCTGCGGCCGGCAACGCCGCCCACAGGCGATCCTGCAGCAAGCCGTTCTCGACGATGAAACCCAGCTCGCGACGGCCAAAGCGATCCGCGTCGAACAGCAGGTCATCGCCTCCGGCCGCGTCCCACACCTGCATGCGCCGGTACGGCCAGGCGCGCGCCTGCGCGATCGTCGGCCACACGCCGAGACGCTGCAGCAACTGCACGTTGTCGGCGGCGAAGGCGAACACCCGCAGATCCGGCTGAGTGGCCTGCCACGGCGCAGGTTCACGACCTTCCACCAGCGCCACTGCGAGGCCAGCATCGGCCAAAGCCAGCGCACAAGCGGCGCCGACCACACCGCCGCCAACAATCGCCACGTCCAGGCGTGCGCGCCGGTTCATGCGGCTTCTCCACGACACAGGCGCGGCACGTCGCCACGGAAGCCCATCGCACCACCTACCAGCATCGACTGCACCGAGGCGCGCTGTGCGGCCACCAGGCCCAGGCTGCGCAGGGGGCGTAACAGCGGTGCCGGATTGCTGGTCAGCCGGGCCAGACCGCCGGAGAACGCCACCGTCTGCCGTCGATCTTCTTCGCGGCGGGCAACATAGGACCGCAGCAGCGCATCACTGCCGGCGTCGCCCTCCACTTCCAGCAGCTCGGCCAACGTCAAGGCATCGCGCAGGCCGAGATTGAAGCCCTGCGCACCCAGCGGGTGGATGGTCTGCGCGGCGTTGCCAAGCAGCACCGTGCGCTCCCCCACCAGCGCGCGCGCCAGTACCTGGATCAGCGGATAGGCGCTGCGCGGACCGGAGTCGAGCAGGCGACCCGCACGCCAACCGATGGCCTGCTGCAGGCGCTGCAGCCAAGCGGTGTCGTCCAGCGCCATCACCGCCTCGGCCTGGTCACGGGCAACGCCGTGCACGGTGCCGAAATGGCGGTCGCCGCGCGGCAGCAACGCCGTCGGACCGGTATCGGTGAAGCGCTCCCAGGCGGTGCCGTCGGGCGCGCGCTGGCTGCGCACGCGGGCCACGAACAGCGTCTGCTGGAAATCGTGGCGATCGACTTCGATGCCCAACGCATCGCGCACGCCGCTGCTGGTGCCGTCGGCACCAACCACCAACCGCGCCAACAGCACGCGCTCGCCGCTGTCATCGGCCACCCGCACCTGGCGGTAACCGTCAATCACTTCGCCCAGACCCAGGAAACGCATCGGCCGGTAGCGGTGCAGGCGTGGCAGTTCCTGCAGCCGGCTTTCCAGCGCTTGGCCGAAATCGCGCGCGACCACCACCTGGCCGAACCACGGCCGGTCGTAATCCGCTGCATCGAGCTGCACGCGGCCGAAATCACCGGCGCGGCTGACATGGATGCGGCGGATCGGGCCAGGCGCCATCGACAGCTTCTGCATGACCCCCAGCGCGGTCAGCGCATTGATGGTGGCCGCAGCAAAACTGAGGTTGCGCTGGTCGAACACCGCGGGCAGTTCGCCGGCCGGGCTGGCTTCGAGCAGGCCCACGTCGCGGCCCAGCCGGTCCAGGGCGATGGCCAGGCTGGCCCCCACCAGACCGCCACCGACGATCAGCACGTCATGTCGTTCACTCATGGGCGCATGATACGCGCTCGCCGCGCCGCCATGCCCGACATGGCCCCGCCTGCGCCAAGCGCCGCTCCGGGCTAGAATGAAACCTGAATCCGCTCCGGCCCCACCGCCATGTCCGACTCCGCTCCCCGCGCCTTCGTCCTGTCAGTGCTCGTGCTGTTGCTGGCGGCGACCCGCGTCAATCACTTCGCGGCAATCCCGGACGCCTCCTGGGCCGTGTTCTTCATCGGCGGCTTCTACCTCGCCCGCTGGACCCGCTGGGCGTTCCCGCTGCTGATGGTGTTCGCGGTGCTGGTCGACTGGATCGTGATCCGCAGCAGCGGTATCGATTTCTGGCAGCACTACTGCGTGTCGCCAGGCTATTGGCTGCTGTTGCCGGCGTACTTCGCCATGTGGGCCGGCGGCATGCTGCTGGGCCGCAACTACCGCAGCGCGCAGTGGTCGGTGCTGGGCAAGGGTGCGTTGCTGCTGGTGGCGTCGGTGGCGCTGTGCCATCTGCTGGCGCAGGGTGGTTTCTACTGGACCAGCCAGAACGTGGCCGAGCCGACCGTGGCCGGCTGGGCACAGAACTACGTGCAGTGGTTCGGCCCGTACCTGCGCACCACCGCGATCTACGTGGCCCTGGCCGCCGCACTGCAGCTTGCCGTGGAGCAGGTGCTCAAGCTCCTGCAGGCCCGCCGCGACATCCACCACTGAAGCACGCCATGGGTCATCGTCTCTCGCGCATCTACACCCGCACCGGTGACGACGGCAGCACCGGCCTGGGTGACGGCAGCCGGGTCGGCAAGGATGATCTGCGCGTTGCCTCCTATGGCACCGTCGACGAAGCCAATGCCACGCTCGGCCTGTTGCTGGCCGTTCCGCTGCCGGAGGACGTCCGCGCGCTGGTCGTACACCTGCAGCACCAGTTGTTCGATCTGGGTGCCGAACTGTGCGTTCCCGGCCATGCAGCGATCCACGCCGCCGACGTATCCGCCCTCGAACAGCAGCTGGACCACTACAACGCCGACCTGCCGATGCTGAAGGAGTTCATCCTGCCGGCCGGTGGCGAGGCCGCCGCGCGCTGCCACCTGGCGCGTACCGTGGTCCGCCGCGCCGAGCGCGACACAGTGGCCTTGGCCCGGGTGGAGCCGGTACGCAGCGAAGCGCTGCAGTACCTCAACCGATTGTCAGACCTGCTGTTCGTGCTGGCCCGGGTGCTGGCACGGGCCGATGGCCACGGCGAAGCGCTGTGGCAGCCACAGCATCGCCAGCGCTGAGTCGCCATGCTGGTCTTCACCCACCCCGCCTGCCTGCTGCACGATCCGGGCCCTGGCCATCCTGAATGCCCGCAACGCCTGCAGGTGGTGCTCGACGCGCTGCATGAGGCCTTCCCCGGCCAACTGGAGTGGCGCGAAGCGCCGCCAGCCAAGTTCGGTGAACTGACCCGGGTCCACGACAGCGCGTTGCTGGATCTGGTGCTGCAACCGCAGACCGCACCGCTGCGCCAGTTGGACATGGACACCTGGACCTCGCCGGGCTCGGCCAGTGCCGCAGTACATGCCGCCGGCGCAGGTGTCGCCGCCGTCGATGCGGTGATGCTGGGTGAAGATCCGCTGGCCTTCTGCGCGGTGCGCCCGCCCGGCCACCATGCCACCAGCAGCACCGCGATGGGCTTCTGCCTGCTCAACAACATCGCCATCGCCGCCGCCTACGCCCGCGACCGCCACGGTCTGGAGCGGATCGCGGTGGTCGACTTCGATGTCCACCATGGCAACGGCACCCAGGACATCTTCCAGCACGACGCCCGGGTGTCCTACTACAGCACCCACCAGGCCGGCCTGTTCCCCGAGTCCGGCCTGCGCCGTGACCGCGGTGCCGGCAACCTGATGAACATCCTGCTGCCGCCGGGCAGTGGTGGCTTCCGCTTCCGCAATGTCTGGGCCGACGAGATGCTGCCGGCGATCGACGACTTCCGCCCTCAGCTGCTGCTGATCTCGGCCGGCTTCGATGCCCACCTGCGCGATCCGCAGGCCGACCTGATGCTGGAGACCGACGATTTCGCCTGGATCACCCGCGAACTGCACGCGCTGGCACGCCGCCATGCCGCCGGCCGTATGGTGTCGATGCTGGAGGGTGGATACGACCTGCAGGCCTTGGCCGAGTGCAGCGTGGCCCACCTGCAGGCGCTGATCGCAGCCCCCTCCGGCAACGGGGCTGGATGAACCCGAACCGGCAATCCGGGGAGGCCTTCATTGCCCCTATGCAAGGGATGGGGCAAGCTACCGTCCGTTTTCGCCCGAATCCGAACCGCGTGCGCCGAGCCCTCCGCCTGCTTCCCTTGCCCCTGAGCATCGCCGTCTGCCTTCCGGCATGGGCCGATGACAAGCCGCTCAACTGGGGCCTTTGTCCGGCCACAGACGTGATCCCTGCGTTCACCGACGCGCCGACACCCGTTCCCGGCCAGGACAAGGCTGCCGCCAGCGCTGCGCGCGAAAAGCAGCCCACCGACATCGAGGGCGACCAGCTGCTGGGCACCACCACCGTGCCGCAGTACCAGGGCAATGTGGCGCTGCGCCGGGGTGACCAGTTCGTCGGCACCGACAAGCTCAGCTTCGATACCGAAAGCGGCAACTACGTCGCCGATGGCAACGTCCGTTACCAGGATGCCTCGATCCGGATGGTCGCCAAGCGCGCCGAGGGCAACCAGGAAAGCGACACCCACAAGATCACCGACATCCAGTACCAGCTGGTGTCCCGCCGCGGCAATGGCGAAGCCGAATCGGTCGACCTGCAGGGCGCGGTCGGGCAGATGCACCGCTCCACCTACACCACCTGCGACCCGTCGCAGCCGGTATGGCGGCTGACGGCGCCGGAAATCGAAGTCGACAACGACGAAGGCTTCGGTACCGCCCGCAACGCGGTGCTGCGGATCGGCAAGGTGCCGATCCTGTGGGCGCCCTACTTCAAGTTCCCGATCGATGACCGGCGCAAGACCGGCCTGCTGTTCCCGCAGCTGGGCATGTCCGGCCGCAACGGTTTCGATTACGCGCAGCCGATCTACTTCAATCTGGCGCCGAACTACGACGACACGTTGACCCCGCGCTACATGAGCCGGCGCGGTCTGATGCTCGACAACGAGTTCCGCTACCTCTACGAAGGCGGCCGCGGCGAACTGCTGACCGCGTTCATGCCCAACGACAAACTGCGCGACCGCGACCGCGGTCGGGTGATGTTCGGCGGCTACCACAACCTCGACGACCATTGGCAGGCGCGCGCCAACCTGGCCTGGGTCAGCGACGAGCGCTACGTGGAAGACTTCGCCAACCGCCTGGTGGGCGTCACCGCGTCGAACCTGCAGAGCACCGTCGGCCTGTACGGCACCGGCAAGAACTGGACGGCCGGCATCATGGCCGACCGCTGGCAGCTGACCGACTACACCCTCGACGAGCGCGCGCTGGCCTACAACCGCCAGCCGCGCCTGTACGTCAACTGGGACAAGCCGCTGCTGCCGTGGCTGGAGACCGGTGTCTACGCCGAGGCCGTGCGCTTCACCCACGACGATATCAACTTCAAGTACGACGCCAGTGCCGGTCCCGACCTGCAGTACACGCGCAACGGCCAGACCCAGCGCATGTACGGCGGCTCGCGCCTGGATGTGAAGCCCTACGTGTCGTTCCCGATCAGCGGCGCGGCCTGGTACATCACCCCGACGCTGGCCTATCGCTACACCGGCTACGAGCTGGACCGCGGGCTGGCCGATGCCACCCGCAGGAGCATCCTGGTCTCGCAGGGCATCGATCCGAACACGGCCACGCCAGAACAGCTGCGCGGCAATACCTCGCCCAGCCGCAGCCTGCCGATCGCCAGTCTCGATGCCGGCCTGTTCTTCGATCGCGAGACCACCCTCGGTGGCAAGTCGTTCCTGCAGACCCTGGAGCCGCGCCTGTTCTACCTGCGCACGCCCTATCGCAACCAGGATGACCTGCCGATCTTCGATACCCGCGACTTCACCTTCAGCTGGGGCCAGCTGTTCCGCGATTCGCGCTATACCGGCGCCGATCGCCAGAACGACGCCAACCAGCTGACCCTGGCGCTGAGCACCCGCTTCATCGACCAGACCACCGGCAAGGAGCGCTTCTCGGCCTCCATCGGCCAGATCCAGTACTTTGACGAATCGCGGGTGACCGTGGCCCCCGGCGGCGCGCCGGTGGAAAAGGGCAAGTCGGCCTGGATCGCCGACGGCAACTACATGATCAACGACCGCTGGACGCTGGGTGCCACCTATCAGTGGGATCCCAAGTACAAGCGCGAGGATCTGGCCAGCGTGCGCGCCCGCTACCTGATGTCCAACGACGGCGTGGTCAACCTGAGCTACCGCTACCGCATCAATTCCGGTGCCCCGGCCAATGCCAACAAGCACGACCGCACCCTGCTGGAACAGGCCGACCTGTCGTTCCTGTACCCGCTGAACGAGCGCTGGAGCCTGGTGGGCCGTTATTACTACTCGCTGCAGGACAAGGAACCGCTGGAGATCATCGGTGGCGTACAGTGGGACAGCTGCTGCCTGGCCGTGCGCGCCGTGGCCCGCCGCTACGTGCGCAACCGCGAAGGTGAAATGAACAACTCCATCCAGCTCGAGTTCGTGCTCAAGGGCTTGAGCTCCCTCGGCCAGGACACGGACCGCACTTTGCGCCGTGCTATCCTCGGCTACAACCGCGACGACCTCTATCTCGTGCCGCCCAGCAACACCGGAGCGACCCGCGATGACTACGATCCGAATCAGATCCCATGACCAAGAGCTTCCCCGTTCTCCTCGCATCGCTTCTGGCGGTGTCCAGCGTGTCCGCCCCCCTGCAGGTTCTTGCGCAGGAGGCCCAGCCGTTGGACCGCATCGCTGCTGTCGTCGATGAGGACGTGATCCTGCAGAGCGAGCTCCAGCGTGCGATCGCCAACATCAAGGCGCAGTACGCCGGCCGCGAGGCCCAGCTGCCGCCCGATGACGTGCTCAGCCGTCAGGTGCTCGAGCGCCTGGTGCTGGTCAAGCTGCAGGTGGCCCGTGCACAGGGCAGCGGTATCCGTGTCAGCGACCAGGAGCTGACCCAGGCGATGAATGCCATCGCGCAGCAGAACGGTTCGACCCTGGATGCTCTGCGCCAGCGCTTGGCCCATGACGGCATCGACTTCAACGATTTCCGCGCCTCGGTGCGTGACGAGATCACCGTGCAGCGCCTGCGCCAGAGCTTCGCGCAGAGCCGCATCAGCGTCAGCGAAGGCGAGGTCGATGCTGCCCTGAAGCAGCAGGCCGATGCCGGCAACCAGTTCCATCTGGCACACATCCTGGTCGCCCTGCCCGACGGTGCCACCGCCGAGCAGATCGCCACCGGCCAGAAGAAGGCCGACGGCGTGAAGGCGCTGCTGGACAAGGGCGAACTGGACTTCAATGCGGCGGCCGTGCGCTATTCCGACAGCCCCAATGCACTGGAAGGCGGCGATCTCGGCTGGCGCACCCTGGATGAAATCCCGGCGGCGTTCGCACAGACGATGCAGCAGATGAAGGCTGGCGAAGTGGTCGGCCCGATCCGCGGCCCGAGCGGCTTCCAGCTGCTGAAGCTGGTGGAAGTGCGCGACGCCAGTGCGGCGGCAGGCACCCACACCGTCACCGAGTACCACGGCCGCCACATCCTGGTGCGCGTGGACGATGCACAGTCCGACGCGGCCGCCAAGGCCAAGATCGATACCCTGCGCGCCCGTGTTGTCGGCGGTGCCGACTTCCAGCAGGTGGCCAAGGAATCGTCCGAGGACACCAACAGCAAGGGCCAGGGCGGCGATCTGGGCTGGTTCCCGGCCGACGCGTTCGGCCCGGCCTTCGGCCAGCAGGTGGCAGGCATCCAGGACGGCGGCGTCAGCCAGCCGTTCCGCACCGATGCGGGCTGGCACATCGTGCAGCGCGTGGGCACCCGCCAGACCGACGTCGGCAGTGACAACCAGCGCGCCCAGGTCCGCGAGACCATCGGTCGCCGCAAGCTGGAAGACGAGTACAACCGCTTCCTGCAGGAGCTGCGTGGCGAAGCCTTTGTCAGCTTCCGCAGCGGTGACCGGGCGGAAAATACCGCCACGCCTCCGCAGTCCTGAGCCATGCTCCCCGAGCTCGCTCTGGTACCGGGCGAGCCCGCCGGGATCGGCCCGGAACTGTGTGTCCGACTGGTCCAGCAGCCGCGCGATGATTGCCGGCTGCTGGCGTTCGCCGATCCGGACACCCTGCGCGCGGCCGCTGCCGCGCTGAACCTGCCCCTGCAACTGCTGCCCGAAGACGCGCACGCCCGCGTCCCCGGCGACCTGTGCCTGCGCGCCGTCTCCAACAGCACCCCCAGCCGTTTCGGCCATACCGACCCTGCCAACGCAGGCGCGGTGATCGCTGCCCTGCTGGGTGCCGGCCAGGCCTGCCTGTCCGGTGAACTGCACGGCGTGGTGACCGGCCCGGTGCACAAGGCGGTGATCAACCAGGGCGGCATCGCCTACAGCGGCACCACCGAACTGCTGGCCGACCAGGCCGGGGTAAAGGTGGTGATGATGCTGGCCAACGACATCGTCCGCGTTGCCCTGGCCACAACCCACCTGCCGCTGCGTGAGGTCGCCGATGCGATCACCGCCCCCGGCCTGGAACACACCCTGCGCACCGTGCATGCCGCGCTGCGCCGCGAGTTCGGGCTGGCCGCACCGCGCATCGCCGTGCTGGGCCTGAACCCGCATGCCGGCGAAGACGGTCACCTCGGTCGCGAGGAACTGGATCTGGTCATCCCGCTGTTGCAGCGCCTGCGCAGCGAGGGCATGGACCTGATCGGTCCGCTGCCGGCCGATACCGCGTTCCTGCCGACCAAGCTGGCCGGCTTCGACACTGTGCTGGCGATGTACCACGACCAGGGCCTGCCGGTACTGAAGTACTCCGGCTTCGAGCAGGCGGTGAACCTGACCCTGGGCCTGCCCTATCCGCGCGTGGCGGTGGACCATGGCACCGCGCTGGATCTTGCCGGCCGCGGCATTGCCGATCCTTCCAGCCTGCAGGCCGCCACAGCGCTGTGTGCGCGGCTGGCGCGGCAACGTACACTGAGCACATGACTTCCCCGCATTCCCCCTCCGGCCCGGTGTTTTCCGCCCCGGCCAAGAAGCAGCTCGGCCAGCACTTCCTTGCCGACCGCTACTACATCGACAAGATCGTGATGGCGGTCAATCCCCGGGACGGCGACCGCCTGGTCGAGATCGGCCCGGGCCAGGGTGCGATCACCCTGCCGCTGCTGCGCGTGCACCCGAAGATGACGGTGATCGAGTTCGACCGTGACCTGATTGCGCCGTTGACCGCTGCCGCCGAACCGCTGGGCCAGCTGACCATCGTCAACCGCGATGTGCTGCGGGTGGACTTCACCGAGCTGGCCGATGGACAGCCGATCCGCCTGGTCGGCAACCTGCCCTACAACATTTCCTCGCCGATCCTGTTCCATGCGCTGGAACACGCTGCGGTGATTTCCGACATGCACTTCATGCTGCAGAAGGAAGTGGTCGATCGCATGGCCGCCGGTCCCGGCAGCAAGGTGTTCGGCCGCCTCAGCGTGATGCTGCAGGCCTACTGCGAGGTGACCTCGCTGTTCGTGGTGCCGCCGGGTGCGTTCAGGCCGCCGCCGAAGGTCGATTCGGCCGTGGTGCGTCTGATACCGCGCGACCCGGCCACCATCAACATCAAGGACCACAAGCGCTTCGCCGACGTGGTCAGGGCCGCCTTCGGCCAACGCCGCAAGACCCTGCGCAACGCCCTGAACAACGTGGTCAGCGCCGAGCAGTTCGTGGCCGCCGGCGTGCGTCCCGACGCCCGCGCCGAACAGCTGGACGTGGCTGAATTCATCGCTTTGGCCAATGCCACCTGATTACACTGCCGGTATGGAAGACGCTGACGTTTACGCCATCTCCGTCGAAGTCGCGCCGCGCTTCCTCGACGACCAATCCGCACCGGAAGACGGTCGCTATGCGTTCGCCTATACGATCCGCATCCACAACCAGGGCCGCGTTGCCGCGCGCCTGGTCGCACGCCATTGGCGCATCACCGATGCCAATGGCCGCGTCGAGCATGTCGATGGCGATGGCGTGATCGGCGAACAGCCGCGACTGCGTCCGGGTGAAGACTTCCATTACACCTCAGGTGTCATGCTCGGCACCGAGCACGGCACGATGCAGGGCCATTACGACATGGTGGCCGACGATGGCACCGAATTCGCCGCGCCGGTCGCACCCTTCGTGCTGGCCATCCCGCGCACCCTGCACTGACACGGAGGCCGAACGATGAGTGTATGGGCGATCGGCGACCTGCAAGGCTGCTATGACGTAACCCAGCGCCTGCTGGAGAAGATCCGGTTCGATCCGGCGCAGGACACCCTGTGGTTCTGCGGCGACCTGGTCAACCGCGGTGGACAGTCACTGGAAACGCTGCGGCTGGTGCATTCGCTGCGCGAACACAGCGTGGTGGTGCTCGGCAACCACGACCTTTCCCTGCTGGCCGTCGGTGCGCGCACCGAGGAAGAGCAGCGCAAGGTCAACCCGGACCTGCTGCGCATCGTCCAGGCCGAAGACCGTGATGTGCTGCTGGACTGGCTGCGCCTGCAGAAGCTGGTGCACGTGGACCGCGAACTGGGCTGGATGATGGTGCATGCCGGCCTGGCGCCGAAGTGGACCACGCAGATGGCCGAGAAGCATGCGGCCGAAGTGGAAGTGCAGCTGCACGGCGCCGGCTACCGCAAGCTGTTCCGCAACATGTACGGCGACAAGCCCAGCTGGGCGCCGAACCTGACCGGCTACGAGCGCTCGCGGGCGATCATCAACGTGCTGACGCGCATGCGTTACTGCACCTCGCGCGGCCGTATCGGCATCGAGGACAAGGGTACGCCGGGCACCCAGGAACAGGGGCTGTATCCCTGGTTCGAAGTGCCGGGCCGGGTCGAGCGCGACCTGAAGGTGGTCTGCGGCCACTGGTCCGCGCTGGGCCTGACCATCACCCAGGGCATCCACGCGATCGACACCGGTGCAGTGTGGGGCGGCAAGCTCACCGCAATCCAGCTCGACACCGATGAGCTGCGTGTGGTGCAGGTTCCGGGACGTGACGTGCCGGCACCGGTCGCCAACGCGCGGCCGCCTGCACGGCCTGCACATGAGCGCGCGGCAGGGCAAGGCAAGGACAACAGCCAGGGCAACGGCAACGCAGCAACGGCCGGCGCCCCCGGCAACCGTGGTCCGCGTCGGCGCCGCCGCCGTGGTGGGGGTGGCAACAACAACAACGGCACGCCCCCTTCGGCATGAAGCCAGGCAACCGCGCACCATGGACGGTGCTGCTGCTGACGCTGGCCCTGGCCAGCGGCTGCCAGCCCACGTCGTCGCCAGCGACCTCCGGCGCCAACAAGGCCGCCGCCCCGGCTTCAGCAACGGCACCCTCACCACCGCTGGTCGCTGCCGCCCGCGCGCAGATCGGCGTCACCACCCGCTACGACCCTGCCTATCAGGTGCTCGCCTACCCCGGTGGCGACGTGCCCGCTGATCGCGGCGTATGCACCGACGTAGTGGTCCGCGCACTGCGTACGCAAGGGCTGGACCTGCAGGTCCGCGTGAACGAAGACATGCGTGCTGATTTCAGCGCCTATCCGGCCCTTTGGGGCCTGTCCCGACCGGATCGGAACATCGACCATCGGCGCGTGCCCAACCTGATGCGCTGGTTCGACCGCCAGGGTTGGCAGCAGCCGATCAGTGCCCTTCCCAGCGACTTCGCTGCCGGCGACATCGTGGCCTGGAAGCTCAACGGCAACGGCCTGCTGCACGTGGGCATCGTCTCCGACCGGCGCCTGGCCGACGGCACGCCGCTGGTGCTGCACAACATCGCGCGTGGTACGCGGGAAGAGAACCTGCTGTTCCAGCACGCCATCATCGGCCACTACCGGATGCCGTAAAACGATCCTGTAGAGCCGAGCAAGGCCGGGCTCTACAGGACGTCGCGCTCAGCGGCGGACGTAGTGCATGAAGCGGAAGGCGTAGGCATGGCGTTCGTCAGCGGGATGCGGCTCACTGCTCACCTCCTGCCAGTCACCCGGGTCCAGCTCGGGGAAGTGGGTGTCGGCCGGTACTTCGGCATCCACCCAGGTCAGGTACAGATCACTGGCCTGGTCCAGCAGCTGGCGGAAGATCTCGCCACCACCAATGATGCACAGCTCACTGGCGCCCTCACCTTCTGCAATCGCTTTCGCCTCGTCCAGCGCGGCCACCGCACGCATCCCCTCGAACGGCACCTGGCCGCTGCGGGTCAGCACCAGGTTGGTCCGACCCGGCAGCACGCGGCCGATCGATTCGGCGGTCTTGCGCCCCATCAGGATCGGTTTGCCCAGGGTCAACGCCTTGAAGTGCTTGAAGTCGTCCGGCAGGTGCCAGGGCATGGCATTGCCCTGGCCGATGCCACGATTGCGGTCCAGCGCAACGATCATCGAAAGTTTCATGGTGCGGCCTCCTCAGCCGGCGTCGATCTGCAGGCGTGTACAGGCCTCGTTGGCGGTACTGGCCGCGCGCAGCGCCGCAGCCAGCGCGGGGTTCGACGTGGAATTCTCGTCCAGGCCTTCGAGGATCCTCTGCATCTGCGCGTCCTCGATCTCCTTCAGCCCCGGTCCCGACAGGATGTCGCTGGACAGCGTGGCAACGTCCGTACCGCCGCTGCGCGCCAGGAATTCCTGCAGATCCTTGCTGGAATAGACGACCGCCAGGCGCTGCTCGAGCTCATGCTGGTAGGCGGGCTCTTCGATGCCAGCCTTCAGGTGCTCGGCCATCGCCGCGTACATGCCGGTCACCGCCTCGCGCACCTGCGCCTGGCAGCCGGCCGGTATGTCGCTGGGCAGCAGGGCGCCGCTATCGAGCGTCCGGACGAAGGACTGCAATTCCCCGCGCATGTGCTTGTGCACGATCTGCTCGTTGACCTGCCGGGCCAATGCGAGGGTGTCTGCAGGCGCCGCCTGGACCAGGCTCAGCGGCGCCAGGCCAGCCAATGCCAGCAGCGCCGCAACGCGTGGGCGCGCACTCACACCGCCACCGGCGCCTTGATCGCCGGATGCGGATCGTAGCCGTCGATGCGGATGTCATCGAACTGGAAGCCGAACAGATCGGTCACCTCCGGGTTCAACCACAGCGTCGGCAACGCGCGCGGCGCACGCGACAGCTGCTCGCGGGCCTGCTCGAAGTGGTTCGAATACAGGTGCGCATCGCCCAGCGTGTGCACGAAATCGCCGACGCCCAGGCCGGTGGCCTGCGCCACCATGTGCGTCAGCAGTGCGTAGCTGGCGATGTTGAATGGCACACCGAGGAAGATGTCGCCACTGCGCTGGTACAGCTGGCAGCTGAGCTTGCCGTCGACCACGTAGAACTGGAACAGGTTGTGGCACGGCATCAGCGCCATCTGCGAGAGCTCGCCCACGTTCCAGGCACTGACCACCAACCGCCGTGAATCCGGATTGCGCTTGATCTCGTCCACCAGCCACTGCATCTGGTCGATGCTGCCGCCGTCGGCCGTGGCCCAGCTGCGCCACTGCTTGCCGTACACCGGGCCGAGGTCGCCGTTGTCGTCGGCCCACTCGTCCCAGATCCGCACCTGGTTGTCCTTGAGGTAACCGATGTTGGTATCGCCCTTCAGGAACCACAGCAGCTCGTGGATGATCGAGCGCAGGTGCAGCTTCTTGGTGGTGACCAGCGGAAAACCGTCGTTGAGGTTGAAGCGCATCTGCCAGCCGAACACGCTGCGGGTGCCGGTGCCGGTACGGTCGCTCTTCTCCGCGCCATGTTCGAGCACGTGCGAGAGCAGGTCCAGGTAAGCCTTCATGCCTTGCCCTCGGCGACCACCAGCGGCTGCGGCTGCAGCACCGGCGCGCGGCGCGACATCACCAGCAACACCAGGCCGAAGGCGATCAGCGGCACGCACAGGATCTGGCCCTTGGTCAGCCAGCCGAACGCCACATAGACGCCGTTGTCGGGCATGCGCACGAACTCCACGGCGAAGCGGAAGATGCCGTACAGCAGCGCGAACAGGCCGCCGATGAGATAGCGATGGCGCGGCTTGGCCGACACCGTCCACAACACCACGAACATCACCAGGCCTTCCAGCAGCGCTTCATACAACTGCGACGGATGACGGGCGAACTGATTCAGCGCGCCGCTGGCGAACTGCGACTGCAGGGTGGCGTGGTCGAGCTGGTTCAGCGGCGCCGGCAGGCCGGACGGGAACACCACGCCCCAGCTGCCGTCTGTGTACTTGCCCCACAGCTCGGCGCCGATGAAGTTGCCGACGCGGCCAAAACCCAGGCCCAACGGCACCAGCGGCGCCATGAAATCCATGGTGTCGAAGAAGTGCAGCGCGTGCTTGCGCGACCACCACCAGCAGGCGGCGATCACGCCCAGCAGGCCGCCGTGGAAGCTCATGCCGCCGTCCCACACCTTGAACAGCAGCAGCGGGTTGTGCAGGAAATCGCCCAGCGCGTAGAACAGCATGTAGCCGATGCGGCCGCCCAGCACCACGCCGAGCATGGCGTAGAACAGCAGGTCGGAGAAGCCGTTGGCATCGACGCCCGGCAGGCGCCCGTCGGCGATGCGCTTGCGCCCCAACAGCCAGGCGGCGGTGAAGCCGAGCAGGTACATGATGCCGTACCAGTGCACCTTGATCGGTCCCAGCGAGAGGGCGATGGGGTCGATGTCGTGGAAATAGATCATGAAGGGCGCCTTGCAGGGATGCCGATATTCTAGCGCCGCCCGGGAGCGGCCTCGCGGCGGCCCCGGTCACGCGATTGCCGGGCTTCAGCCCAGGATCTGCGGCGTGTCCGGCAGGCCGTCCTGATCGGACCGCGCCGAGGCCGGAAAGTGCCCTTCCAGCAGGGTGGAAACCTCATCGATGGCATCACGCAGCGCCGCCACCGGCTGCGAACCGCGCAGGCCCTCGCGCAGGTGGGTGCAGACCCGCTGCCATTGCTCGGGCGCGACCCGCCCCTGCAGGCCGCGGTCGGCCACGATCTCGATGGCATGGTCGGCCAGCAAGAGGTAGATCAGCACGCCGTTGTTGTGGGCGGTATCCCAGGTGCGCAGGCGGGCGAAGGCATGCTCGGCCGCCTGCCGCGGGGTCACCTTGTGCCACAGCGCGTGCAGCGGCAGGTCGGCCTCGACTGCGAACATCACCTGGCCGCCATGGCGCTGCTCGCCTGCGGCGATCGCCTCGGTGATCGCCTGCAGCGTGGCCGGCGGAAACGCCCGGCGTACCGATGGCGAAAACAGATGCCTGCAGAGACGTTGAATCATCACCAGCCCCCCGATGCACCGCCGCCGCCGGAACGGCCACCACCGCCGCCCCAGCCGCCGCCGCCGCCAAATCCACCCCCACCGCCGAAGCCGCCACCACCCCAACTGCCTCCGCCCCAACCGCCACCGCCGGCGAAACGCCCCGGATGGCCGGACAACATCGCCACCACCAGGCCAACCACGCCGGCCAGGCCACTGGCCAGCAGTGTGGAGGTGAACAGGAAGGCAGCAACGGCCGCACCGGCGCCACCGAGCAGGCCGCGCAGCGGGCGCGGTACGCGTGAGAACACGCCACGCAGGATGCTGCCGGCGAACACGCCGATGAACAACGCCAGGAACCAGGTATCACCGCCGCCCTCGGGCGCGCGTCCCTGCTGGCTGCTGACCGGCGCCGGCAGCGGCTCGCCGTCGATGATCTTCACCAGCATCGCCGTGGCGTCGGTGATGCCACCGGCATAGTCATTGGCGCGGAAGCGTGGCACCAGGTACTCCTGGATCACCCGGTTGGCGATCGCATCGGGAATCGCGCCCTCCAGGCCATAGCCCGGTTCGATGCGCACCCGCCGATCGTCCTTGGCCACCACCAGCAGCACGCCGTCATCCACGCCCTTGCGGCCGATCTGCCACTGGTCGAACACGCGGGTGGTGTACTGGGCGATGTCTTCCGGCTGCGTGGTCGGCACCACCAGCACCTGCATCTGGCTGCCCTTGCGTTGCTGCAGGTCCAACGCCTGCTGCACCAGCGCCTGCTTCTGCGCGGCATCCAGGGTGCCGGTGGCATCGACCACCGGCGAATCCAGCGCCGGGATCGGCGCCAGCGTCTGCGCCTGCACGCCCAGCGGCAGCCACAACAGCAGGGCCAGCAGTGTGGCAGCCAAGCGCATCGGTCAGTGGCCCGGCGCCGGGGCGGGCTGCTGCGGCGCGTTGCCGAAATCAACCGCCGGCGCGTTGGAGATCTGCGCCTCGTTTTCCACGGTGAAGTTCGGTTTGGGCTGGTAGCCGAAGATCTTCGCGGTGATCAGCTGCGGGAACGAGCGGATGTAGGTGTTGTAGTCCTGCACCTGCTGGATGTAGCGGCCCCGGGCGACGGTGATGCGGTTCTCGGTACCTTCCAGCTGCGCCTGCAGATCGCGGAAGTTCTGGTCGGACTTCAGCACCGGGTAGTTCTCGGTAACCACCAGCAGGCGCGACAGCGCACTGCCCAGTTCGCCCTGGGCCTGCTGGAACTGCTTGAGCGAGGCTTCATCGTCGGCGTTGACGTTGATCTGGCCAACGCGCGAACGGGCGTTGGTGACTTCGGTCAGCACGCGTTCTTCCTGGCTGGCGAAACCTTTCACGGTCTGCACCAGGTTGGGCACCAGGTCGGCGCGACGCTTGTACTGGTTGAGCACTTCGGACCAGCTGGCCTTGACCGCTTCGTCCTTCTGCTGGATGGCGTTGTAGCCGCAGCCGGACAGCAGGGAGGCCAGCAGCAACAGGGGAATGAGGCGGGTCAGCAGGCGCATGGCCAAGGCTCCGGGTGGACTGAGCGCCGAGCATGCCATGGTCGGTGTTAACGGACGTGTGGAGAGTGTCGGCCATCGGGCGCCGCCCCCTCCGCGGTGTGGTCCAGCCAGCTCGGGTGGGCCGGGAGGGTGGGTTGGCTGGGGGACGCTGCAAGTACGTCCATGTAAGCTCGGTCGCCGCATCCATGCGGCTCACGCCCCCAGCCAACCCACCCTCCCGGCCACGGACGGTTTCCTGCGCACCGCGGGAAAGATCAAAAAGAGCAAAAGCGAAAGCCCATGCTCCAGGCATTCGTGCCGACCAACGGTCGGCACCCACCATCAGCAGCAGGTTCCGACAGATCGCGGGAGACTGTCGAAGGCGGGGTGGGTCAGTTTGCGGGGGCGTGAGCGCGATGGGCCCGAGGCATGCCTCGGGCGGGTTGGGCAGGACGCCCAACCCGGGTCTTGCCGTGTGCGCAGGACAGCGCAGACGAGCAAGGCGCGACCGAGGCTACAGGGACGTACTTGCGCCGTCCCCTGCCACCGGACTCACCCCGCCATCCCACGGAATGCCCGCCGTTGCTGTTGAGGTTGCCGGCCAGCGGCCGGCACTACCGCCTCTGCGGGTGCAGGGCGCAGCCCTGCCGGAACACACCTCTCAGCAAGCCTCAGCAACCGGCACGCGTGCCCGCCCCAGCCACGCCAGCAGCAGCGCCGACGCTGCCAGCAGCCCACCGGCCACCGGAATCGCCGCGTACCCCAGCCCCAGGCTGATCACCGCACCACCCAGCGCCGCGCCCAGTGCATTGCCGAGGTTGAATGCACCGACGTTGATCGACGACGCCAGACCCGGCGCCTCGCTGGCCGCCTGCATCACCCGGATCTGCAACGGCGGCACGATGGCGAAGGTCGCCGCACCGAACAGCAGTACACCCAGCGCCGCAGTCGCGTGGCTCATGAAAGCCAGCGGCAGCACGAACATCAGCACCGCAAGTACTGCCAGCAGGATCCGGGTGGCGCCGTCCAGCGACCAGTCGGCCAGGCGCCCGCCAATACCGTTACCGAAGGTAAAGCCGATGCCGATCAATGCCAGCGACAACGCGATGAAGGCATTCGACGCACCGGTCAGTTCAGTCAGCACCGGCGCCACGTAGGTGTAGAGGGTGAACATCGCACCTGCACCCAGCACCGTAGTGGCCATCGCCAGCAGCACCTGCGGCTGCATGATCGATTTCAGTTCACGCCGGACATCCGGGCGCGCGCCCGCGGCCGACGGCGGCAGTGCCATGGCCAACGCGGTGATCGCAACCACACCGAGTACGGCGGTGCCGGCAAAGGCCAGGCGCCAGCCCAGCTGCTGGCCGACCCAGGTCGCCAGCGGCACGCCGCCGATGTTGGCGATGGTCAGGCCCATGAACATCGTCGCCACCGCCGCGGCCTGCTTCTCCTTCGGCACCAGGCTGGCGGCGACCACCGCGCCGATGCCGAAGAACGCACCGTGATTGAGGCTGGTCACCAACCGTGACAGCAGCAGCAGGCCGTAGTTCGGGGCCAGCGCCGACAGCAGGTTGCCGACCACGAAGATCGACATCAGCAGCATCAGCGCGGTGCGCTTGCCGAAGCGTCCCATCAGCAGGGTCATCACCGGTGCGCCCAGCATCACGCCCACCGCATAGGCGGTGATCAGCATGCCGGCGGTGGGGATGCTGACGCCCACTCCGCTGGCGATGACCGGCAGCAGGCCCATCGGGGTGAACTCGGTGGTGCCAATGGCGAAGGCGCCGACGGCGAGTGCCAGCAATGCGGCTCTGGAATTCATGGGGATTGCCTGCGTGGGGCAGGCCCTGTGGAAAATGAGCGCGTAGCCTGCGCGCTTTGCCGGCCGGGAGTAAGCCTCGGCACGGGAAAACACTGTTGATCCCGATTCACAAGTGGAAGGTGCAAGCCGGCATTGCGGGAAGAAGCCCCGCCAGGCATGGCCCACGCTTCGGTGGCGCCGGGCCATGCCCGGCGAGCGCGGCGGCGCCTGGAACGCAGAACCCCCGGCGCTGGCCGGGGGTTCGGGAATTGCTTACCAGTCGCCGGCGCCCGGCACGTGGTGTTCGCGTGCGCGGCGGCGCATCAGCAGGTTCAGCCACTCCACCAGCACCGAGAAGCCCATCGCGGCGTAGATGTAGGGCTTGGGAACGTGCACGTCCAGGCCGTCCAGGATCAACACCGCGCCGATCAGCAGGATGAAGGCCAGGGCCAGCATCTTCACGGTCGGGTTGGCATCGATGAAGCGGCCCAGCGGGTTGGCCGCCAGCAGCATCACCGCCACCGACAACAGGATCGCAGCCACCATCACCGGCACGTGGTCGGCGATGCCGACAGCGGTGATCACCGAGTCCAGCGAGAACACGATGTCGATGATCGCGATCTGCGCGATCACGTAGCCGAACACGGCCGAGGTCTTGGTGGTGGTCGGGTCCTCGTCCTCGCCACCGGTGATCATCTCCTTGATCTCCATCCAGCCCTTGATGATCAGGAACAGGCCACCGACGATCAGCACCAGGTCGCGGATGGAGATGCCCATGCCGGCCACGGTGAACAGGTTTGCCTGCATGTGCGCCAGGTACGCCAGCGAGACCAGCAGGCCGATACGGGTAATGCAGGCCACCGCGATGCCGAGGCGGCGCGCGAACGGGCGGCGCTCTTCGGGCAGCTTGCTGACGGCGATGGAGATGAACACCAGATTGTCGATGCCGAGCACGATTTCCAGCGCGCTCAAGGTGAACAGGGTCAACCAGACGTTCGGATCGGCGAGAAGCTCAAGGGACATGGGAAGTCTTCAACAAGGGGGAGGAAGAAGGATCAGCCGACGCTGGCCGGGAACAACCGCGGCACCAGCACCAGGGCCCAGCACAGCAGCACGTTCATCATCAGCACGAACACCGCCGCCGAGCCCATGTCCTTGGCGCGGCCGGCCAGTTCATGGATTTCCGCGCCATAGCGTTCGATCACCGCCTCGATGGCCGAGTTGGCCAGCTCCATCGCCAGCACCAGCAGCATCGAGCCGATCATCAGCGCGCGCTCCACCGGGGTCTGGCCCAGCCAGATCGCCAGCGGGGTCAGCAGCACCAGCAGGTAGACCTCCAGCCGGAACGAGGACTCGTGCAGCCAGGCAGCACGCAGGCCCTGCCAGGACCAGCGGGCGGCCTGGAAGATGCGGCGCGGGCCGCGGGGCATGTGGCCAAACTGATCAGCCACGGGTGATGGATCCAGCAACAGGGGCGCGGCGCAGCGACCGCTCAGACGCACGGCAGGAAATCATGGGTGCACAGGGATAGGCAGACAGCCCCCATTTTGCCACAAGGGCGGCAGCGGCACCCCGCACGCCCCGCCGCGAGGCCCTGCGAACGACCCCGCAAACGGCCCAGCACGGCCAAGCGCGGGGCCAGCCCAGCTTCTATGATGGATACCCCCTGCCCTGCCGGAGTGCCTGATGACCCGTCCCCGCACCTACCTGATCCTGCTCGGCCTGCTGGCCGCGCCGCTGGCCCAGGCCCTGAGCCCGCCGGCGCCGCCGCAGATCCCTGCGCAGGTCTCCAACGTGGCCTGGGAGGCCGACATCGCTGCCTTCGTCAGCGCCGACCGGACCACTCCGCCGCCGCGCGGCGGCATCGAGTTCATCGGCAGCTCGTCCTTCCGCATGTGGGACAGCCTGGCCCGGGATTTCCCGGGGCAACCGGTGTTCAACCGTGGCTTCGGGGGTTCGGAAGTACGCGACAGCACCTGGTACGCCGGCCAGGCCATCGTGCCGTACGCGCCGTGCAAGGTGTTCTTCTACGCCGGCGACAACGACCTCAACAGCGGCCGCAGCGCGACCCAGGTACGCGATGACGTGGTGGCCTTCGTGCAGCGCGTGCATCGCGACCTGCCGAAGACGAAGGTGGAATACGTCTCGATCAAGCCCAGCCCATCGCGGGCGCACCTGCTGCCGGCGATCAACGACGCCAACGCGAAGATCAAGGCCGCGTTGGCGAAGCTGCCCAACACCGGCTACACCGACATCTACACCCCGATGCTCGGGGCCGACGGCCAGCCCGATGCGTCGTTGTTCCGCGAGGACATGCTGCACATGACCCCGGCCGGCTATGCGATCTGGACCAAGGCGCTGGCGCCGAAGGTCAACTGCAACTGATTGATCCCGAGGTTGCCGGCCAGCGGCCGGCACTACCGGAAATGCCCATCCACGCATGGCGTGGATCTACTGAGTGGCGAAATCAGCAGCCGGTAACCTGTCGAAGGCGGGGCGCTGTGGGCGTCCCCGCACACCCACAGCGCCCCGCCATCCCACGGAATGTCCGCTGTTGCTGTTGCTGTTGCTGTTGAGGTTGCCGGCCAGCGGCCGGCACTACCGCGGGTGCCGGGCGCCGCCCGGCCCTCAGCGGAAAATCACCGTCGCCTCGGTGCCCTTGCCCAGCTCGCTGGCCAGGCTGACCTTCCAGCCGAAGCGGTCACACAGGCGACGCACGATCGACAGCCCCAGGCCGGTACCCTGCGGTCGGCTGGGATCGGCACGATAGAACGGCTCGAACGCACGCGACAGCGCATCGGCGGACATGCCGATGCCGGTATCGCTCACCACCACCCGGTCGTTGTGCACGTGCACGTCGATGCGGCCTTCATCGGTATAGCTGCAGGCGTTGCGCACCAGGTTGCTGACCACCACCTGCAGCACCCGCGGCGGTGCGTGCAGCTGCACGGCCGCGTCGCTGTGCAGGTGCACCGCCAGCGGCCGTCCCACCAGCAGCTCGTTGGCGTTGTCCACTTCGTAACGGACGATGTCGTTGACGTCGAACAGTTCCACCTGCGGCTCGACGTCGGCCTCACGGGCCAGGATCAGGAAGGCATCGATCACCGCTTCCATGTCCCGCCCGGCACGCTGGATCCGCTGCAGGCTGCGGCGCAGGCGTGGCTCCAGGCTTTCATCGCCCAGCGCCATGTCGCTGGCCACGCGGATCACCGTCAGCGGCGTGCGCAGTTCATGGCTGGCATCACGGGTGAAGTTGCGCTCGCGCGCCACGTGCGCGGTGACCCGGTTGGCCAGCGAATGCAGCGCCGCCGCCAGTTGCCGGGTCTCGCCCTGCATGTCCGCCGGCAGCTTGTTCGGCTCCAGATCGGCCGCTTCCGGATGGCCTGGATCCCAGCGCGAGACACGGCGCGCCAGCCAGTTCACCGGCGATACCAGGCGTTTGGAGGCGCGGTAGGTGATCCAGGAGGCGCCATATACCGCCAGCAGGGTCAGCAGCACCGGCACGATGCCGAACCAGAACGCCAGCATCTCCGCGCGCGAGCGCAGGAACACCAGGTACAGGCGCCCCTCTTCGCGGGCGTCGACCAGCACCAGCTGATCGTCGTCGGGCAGTTCGTGGAAACCCGGTTCCAACGTGCGCAGGTTGGCGGGTAGTGACAGGCTGGACTGCCCACGTTCCAGCAGGTAGCCACGGATGTTCTGGGTATTGGGCGGCGGCTGCACGGGCGAGGCCTCGTGCAGTGTCCAGTAGTACGCCGCTTCTTCGCGCAGGGCAGCGCCCACCAGGCTGTGCTTGATCACCAGCGAAACCAGCCAAGCACCCAGCAGGATACCCAGGCTGGCCAGCACGGCTTGCAGGATGAAAGCGATACGGATCTTGCGCGGCAGGCCGTGCGGCATTGCGGTGTCCCGGTCAGAGCGCTGCGATTATAGGCAGCGCGCTGTGCCGTGATCGTGCATGGACGATGACGACCCGGTATCCGGAACGTTCACCCCTTCCCTGCCGACCACGGCCGTGCCGGTTCTGCTGCAACACCGGCACGACGTCGATCAGGCCATCGGCTGGGCGATATCGGCGATGCGATAGCCCGCGCTCTGCACGGTGTGCAGCAGCGGCCGATCAAACGGCTTGTCGATGATCTTGCGCAGGTTGTACAGATGGCTGCGCAACGTGTCCGAATCAGGCAGGCCGTTGCCCCAGATCTCGCGCTCGATTTCCTGGCGGGTGACCACACGCGGCGATTCACGCATCAGGATGGTCAGCAGGCGCAGGCCGATCGGCGACAGCTGCAGCTCGGTGCCGGCACGGGTGGCACGCATGCTGACCGGATCGAGCACCAGGTCGGCGACCTTGAGCACTTCCGAACCCACTTGGCGACGTTCGCGGCGGATCAGCGCGCGCAGGCGGGCTTCCAGTTCCTGGATCGCGAACGGCTTGGTCAGGTAATCGTCGGCACCAAAGCCAAGACCGGTGAGCTTGTCATCCAGCGTGTCGCGCGCGGTCAGCATCAGCACCGGGGTCGACTTGCGCGCATCGTTGCGCAGCCGGCGGCACACTTCGATGCCATCCAGCCGCGGCAGCATGAGGTCCAGCACGACGACGTCGTAGCTGTTCTCGGCAGCCAGACGGTAGCCGTCCAGGCCATCCTGCGCATAGTCGACCTCGAAGCCACGGCCTTCCAGGTATTCACCGATCATCTCGGAGATATTGCGGTTGTCTTCGACCACCAGCACCAAGCCGGAAGTCTCCTTCGTCTGACGCATGAGAATCCCTCTTTCTTCAGCTTTGTGAAACATGCCCGATCGACGGTGCACGCGATGTGAAGTTGCGTCAATGAAAAGAAGATGGCGTGCTCACAGCAGCGGTTTCAGCAGCGGCCAGACGTTGTCCAGCACCTTCGGCTGCGCCTGGGCGGTGGGATGCAGGCCGTCGGCCTGCATCAAACCGGGCTGCAGGGCCACGCCTTCCAGCAGGAACGGCAGCAACGGCACCTTGTACTGCGTGGCCAGTGCCCGGTACGCCGCAGCCAGGCGCTGGCGGTAGCCCGGTCCATAGTTGGGCGGCACGTCTATGCCCAGCAGCAGCACCTTGGCACCGGCCTTCTGGCTGGCCTGCACCATCTTTTCCAGGTTGCCCTGCACCTGTGCCGGGGTCAGCCCGCGCAGCGCATCGTTGCCACCGAGGGCGATCACCACCACCGTGGGCTTCTCGCGGCCAAGCAGGCCCGGCAGGCGGGTCAGCGCGCCAGCGGTGGTTTCCCCGCTCATGCTGGCATTGACGATGCGGGGCGGGGTTTTCGACTGCTGCCTGACCCGCTGCTGGAGCAGGCTGACCCAGCCGGCATCGGCCGGGATATTGTGGGCGGCACTGAGGCTGTCACCGAGCACCAGCACGGTACCGCCGCCCGGACCTTTGGCACACGCCAGTGCCGGCAACAGCAGCAACCCTAGCAACAGCATCATCATTGCGCCGGCTTGCCGGCTCCATTCCGTCTTGTGCATTGGAGTCTCCTCATCGACAGCCTGTCCCCCCGCAGCGCGCCCGTCGCCATCGCCGTCGACCAGGTCGGCAAATCCGTGCATGGTCCGGAGGGTGAAGTCCACATACTGGACAACATCACCCTGACCGTCCATGAAGGCACCAGCGTGGCCATCGTCGGCGCCTCCGGTTCCGGCAAGACCACCCTGCTCGGCCTGCTGGCCGGGCTGGACCTGCCCAGCCGTGGCCGCATCGCGCTGGCGGGCCAGGATCTGACGGCACTGGACGAAGAAGCGCGTGCACAGCTGCGCGCGCGCGACGTCGGCTTCGTCTTCCAGAGCTTCCATCTGCTGCCGGCGCTGACGGCGGCCGAGAACATCGCGCTGCCGCTGGAACTGGCCGGGCGCGAGGACCGCACGCGGGTGGATGAGGTTCTGGCTGCGGTCGGGCTTTCGCACCGCGCGCGCCACTATCCGCGGCAGTTGTCCGGCGGCGAGCAGCAGCGGGTCGCCCTCGCCCGCGCCTTCGTCAGCCGCCCGCGCATCCTGTTCGCTGACGAGCCCACCGGCTCGCTGGACCAAGCCACCGGCCAGCACATCAGCGATCTGCTGTTCGAACTCAATGCCGGCAGCGGTACCACCCTGGTGCTGGTCACCCACGACCTGCGCCTGGCGCAGCGCTGCCAGTACATCCATCGCATCGACAACGGCCGCCTGCAGCCGGTGGAACATGGAGTGGACGCATGAACCTGCTGCGGCATGCGTGGCGCGCGCTGCGCCGCGAAGCCCTGGCCGGTGACCTGCTGACCGTCTTCGCCGCCCTGGTACTGGGCGTGGCGGTGATGACGGCGGTGGGCACGCTGGTGAACCGGGTCAACCTGGCATTGACCGGCAGCGCGGCGGAAATGCTCGGCGGCGACCTCGGTGTTGCCGGCCGCGATGACCCGCCCGCCGCGTTCGTTGAGGAGGCGCAGCGACGCGGCCTGGCGCATACGCGGCTGGCCAGCTTCGGCAGCGTGCTGTTCCAGGGCGATGCCAGCCAGATGGCCAGCATCAAGGCCGTGGAAGCGGGCTACCCCCTGCGCGGCGCGCTGCGCGTGCGTGCCACGCCCGGCGGCGCGCTGATCGCCGATGCCGGAATGCCGGCCAAGGGCCAGGCCTATGCCGACCCACGCCTGCTGCAGGCACTGGGCCTGAAGGCCGGCGACGATCTGGAATTCGGTGCGGGCACGCTGCGCATCGCCGGCATCATCGAATCGGAACCGGATGCCGGTGGCGACCTCCTGACGCTGTCGCCGACCCTGCTGGTCAACCGCGCCGACGTGGAAGGCACCGGCCTGCTCGGCCCCGGCAGCCGCATCAATTACCGGGTGATGTTCGCCGGCCCTGCCGCCGACATCGCATCATTCCGGCAATGGCTGCTGCCGCAGGTAAAAGGCATGCGCCTGCTCAGCGTGAACGATACCCAGCGCGGGGTGCGCCAGGCCTTCGACCTGGCCGGTCGTTTCCTCGGCCTGAGCGCGCTGCTGGCGGTGCTGTTGGCCGGTGTTGCGACCGCACTGGCGGCCAACCGGTTCGCGCTGCGTCGCATCGACCAGGTGGCGATCCTGCGCTGCCTGGGCGCACGCCAGCGCGACATCCTGGCCGGTCTGGCGCTGCAGTTGCTGATGCTGGCGGTGCCGGCGTGTGCGATCGGCATCGGCCTGGGCATGGCGGCACAGGAAGGACTGGTGCAGGTACTGGGCAGCCTGGTGCCGCAACGCCTGCCGCTGCCCGAAGCCATGCCCGCGCTGACCGGCGCGGGGATCGGCCTGTTGCTGCTGTTCGGCTTCGGACTGCCGCCGCTGCTGCGCCTGCGTGGCGTGCCGCCGATGCGCGTGCTCAACCGCTCGTTCGCTGCCTTGCCGCCGGCCTCGCTGCTGGCCTATGTGGCTGCGCTGGCGGCCAGCCTGGTACTGGCGGTGCAGGTCACCGGCGATCTGAAACTGGCACTGTGGGTGCTCGGTGGCCTGGCCGGGCTGGCGGTGGCCGCCGGCGTGGTCGGGTTCCTGCTGCTGCAGCTGCTGCGCGGCCTGCAGCACCGCCTGCACGGCAACTGGCGGTTGGGCCTGGCGGCGCTGACGCGGCGGCGGATGCTGGCGGTGATGCAGCTGGTGGGGCTGTCACTGTCGCTGTGCGCCCTGCTGTTGCTGGCGGTGATCGGCCCCGGCCTGCTGCAGCAGTGGCGCGAGCGCCTGCCTGCGGACACGCCCAATTATTTCCTGATCAACATCCAGCCCGAGCAGCGCGACAGCGTGCTGGCTGCACTGCAGGGCCTGGGTGCGCACGATGCCAGCATCGAACCGATGGCCACCGGCCGCCTGATCGCGATCAACGGCAAGCCGCCGCTGCGGGTCGACCGCACGCCGGCCGAGGACACTCAACCGCAGGGCGAAGGCCAGCGCGACGACGATGACGAGAACCGGCCGCTGAACTTCAGTTGGCGCAGCACGTTCCCGCCGGCCAATACGCTGGTCAACGGCACCTTCTGGAAGCCGGACAGCACCGCCGCCGAGGCCTCGGTGGAGATCGGCTGGGCCAAGCGCTACGGCGTGTACCCGGGTGACCGCATCACCATTGCGGTGGGCGAGCAGCAGCGCGAGTTCAGCGTTACCAGCGTGCGCAAGGCCGACTGGAATACCTTCCGGCCGAACTTCTTCGTGTTGTTGAATCCGAACGCGGTGGGCGATACGCCGCACAATCTGCTGTCGGCGTTCCACCTGCCGGCGGGACAGGCTGCGGGTCTCGGGGCCCTTGTGCGCGCGCAACCGAACCTGTCGCTGCTGGACGTGGATGCGGTGATCTCGCAGGTGCGCGATGTGATGGAACGGGTAGCGCAGGCGGTGCAGCTGGTGATGGTGTTCAGCCTGCTGGCCGGCGTGCTGGTGCTGCTGGCGGCACTGCAGGCGACGGCTGGCGAGCGCCGCTATGACAGCGCGGTGCTGCGCACGCTGGGTGCGACGCGGCGCCAGCTGCGTGGCGCGGTACTGGTCGAGTTCGGTGCGCTGGGCGCGCTGGCTGCGCTGCTGGCGGTGGGCGCGGCAGCGGTGATCGGCGTGGCGGTGTCGCAGAAGGTGTTCGAACTGCCGCTGCTGCCGCCGTGGCCGGGCTTGCTGCTGGGTGGCCTGCTCGGCATCGGCCTGAGCCTGCTGGCTGGTTGGCTGGGCACCCGTCGGATCCTGCACACGCCACCGGCATTGGCATTGCGCGAGGCCTGACGCCGTTGTGAAAGCAAAGGCATCCACGCATGGCGTGGATCTACTAACGAGCCCCAGTAGATCCACGCCATGCGTGGATGCAGCGCCGATGATCCCAGTAGATCCACGCCATGCGTGGATGCAGCGCCGATGGTCCCAGTAGATCCACGTCATGCGTGGATGCAGTGCCGATGATCCCGGTAGATCCACGCCATGCGTGGATACGGTGCCGGGCAAGGCCGGCACCGCAGCGCGCCGATCAACCTTCCTTCGGCGCCTTTTTTACGTACTTGGCGAAGACTTCGTCGATCTGCTTGTCCTTCACCTTCTTGCCGGCCTGCACGTCCTCGGCCTGGGTGAACAACGGGATGATCATCGCCATGCCGTCGAGCTTGGTCTTCAGGTGCACGCCCGGGGCCTGGGTCAGGAAACCGTCCCAGCGCTGGCGCACCTTGCTCCAGTAACCGGCGGTGGCCTTCCAGTAATCGCGCGCCGGGGTGAAGTCGACCTCGGTGGTCCTGATGTAGTCGTTGAAGCCGAATTCGCGGGCGATTTCCACCTGGCTGCCATCCGCGTTGCGCTGCACCTTGGTGTTGAACTGCTCGTGGGTCCAGCCGTTCGGGGTCAGGGTGTGGCGGTTGACCACGGCCAGCGCGTTGTAATCGCTGCGCTTGGTGTACTCGCGGCGTGGCAGCGGCCGCCAGCTGATGTCGCTGGTCCAGGTCGGTACGTTGTTGAGGTAGGTCCACGTGCCAGTGCCGCAGTAGCGCGGTGCATCGCTGACTTCGTACACGCACTGGGTCCAGGCGCCCTGGTTGGTTGCGGCCGCGATCGTGCGCACCTGCCAGGTCTGGTCGGCGCTGAACTCGAAGCGGTTCGGCGCTTCATACACCCAGTCCTGCCGCCAGTGCTTGGTCACGTGGCCGCTCTTCTCGTCCAGCAGCAGGTGCTGCAGCACGATGCGCTTCGGCGTGTCCTCGACCACGATCACCACTTCGTTGCCACCGCTGCGCATGGCCGGCGCGCGCTCGTAGCCCGGCTTCAGCAGCACGGTCTCATCGAAGGCGAAATCCACCGTGTACTCCCCCTGCATGGCAAGGATGCTGTCATGGTCGCGGGCGATGTCGGAGGGCTGCGCGCTGGCGGCGCCACTGGCGGCGAGCAGCACCATCACGCTGGCTGTCTGGAACTTCATCGGGTCTTCCTTCGGGGTTGCAGGTTTCGTGGAAAGGCCATCCTGGCCGACAAGCAATCCATCGCAATCAGGTCACAGGCGGACCAGCGGCAGGTCGCCGGGAGCGCGCGCGGCAGGGCGGCGTGCGGCGTCGGCGCAGCAGCAGTCGTCGATCGCCAGTTCGCCTTCGGCGCCTTCCATGCGTGCGATGCGGCGCGCGGTGGCGGCACCGAGCGAAGACAGCGTGGACAGGCTGGCGGCCAGGGTCCGGCCCTCGTCGGCGGCGTGCAGGCGCAGCGTGCACAGACGCCAGCGTTGTCCGCCCAGGTGCCCGGCCAGGCGCCGCCACAGGCGTTCACCGACGCTGCCATCGCTATCGTGCGAAGGGCCCGGCGGCAGCGTCGCCACCAGCCGGTCCCAGGCCAGGAAATCGCTGTCCGGCAACAGGTACAGGCGCCACACGCAACGGCCACGTGCATCGAGGAAGCACAGGCTTTCGCGCAGGCCCTCGCTGTCCACGCCCTGGCAGGCATGCACCGATACCGCCTGGCGCCAACCGCCCAGCTCGCTGCCATCGGCGTGATACAGGCACAACACGGTGCCGAGCGCTGCCAGCTGTGCCGGCGCAGGCCAGGCCCGCAGCGACGAACGCGACAGGGAGGACGGCAGGCGACGCGCGGACAGGGCTCGGCTCATGGGATCACCAGGACACGGCAAGGCTGGCCGACAGAGTGCGGCCGGGGCTGGTATAGCGGTCCAGAACGGTACTGGTGGCCGACAGGGTCGAGCCGACGTTGGACCAGTCGATGTAACGCTTGTCACCCAGGTTGAACACACCGACGTTGAAAGTGGCGCCCGGGGCGAAGTTCCAATGCGCCATCAGGTCGGCCACGCCATAACCGGCCGGGCGATAGGCGGTGGTGCTGGCCAGCCGGTCCTTGCGCTTGACGAAGGTGCCTGCCAGTTCAACACCCCAGGTATCGGTGTCGTACATCAGGCCGACGGTGCCGCGCAGCGGATCGACCGAATCCAGCGGCGTGTCTTCGGTCTTGTTGTCGCCGCGCGACCACGCCACCGCACTGCGCAGCGCCCAGCCCTGCAGTGCGGGACTGATCTGGCCGAAGTCGACGCCGGCCTTCAGTTCGGCGCCGTAGATGCGTGCGTCGGCGATGTTGCGCGACTGGAACACCATCAAGCCCTGCGGATTGGTACCCACCAGCGTCTGCGACTCGATGAAGTCCTTGTAGTCGTTGTAATAGCCGCTCAGGCTCACGTACGCCGCCGGCGACAGGAAGCGCAGGCCCAGTTCGACGCCGTCGCTGGTTTCCGGCTTCAGGTCCGGATTGGGAATGGCGGTGTAGCCGAAAGCGAAATTGGTGAAGCCGAGGTTGACGTCGTTGTACGGCGGCGAGCGGAAACCACGCGAGTAACCGGCAAACAGCGACCACTCATCGGTGAAGCGATAGACCAGGCCGAACTTCGGCGACACGCTGGTCTTCTTCAGTTCCGACACGGCCACGCCGGGGTTGTCCTCGGCGAAGATGCTGTCCACGTCCGGCTTCAGTTCGTAGCGGTCCACGCGCACGCCCGGCACCAGCGACAGCTTGCCGTCGGCCAGGCGCATTTCATCCTGCGCGTACAGGCCCAGCTCGGTGGCCTTGCTGATGGGGAAATCGCGCACGGGGAACGCGTCGGGCAGGATCGTCGTGCTGACCACGCCACGGTTGCTGACCTGGTAGCCATCGCGCTTCTGGCGGATCTCGGTGCGGGCGCCATCGAAGCCATAGGTCAGCGCGTGTTCGACGCTGCCGGTGCTGAAGGCCTTGTTGAACACCGCCTGCAGGCCATACACGCGCTGATCGAAACTGAACTCGCGATGGCGGCGACTGCCATTGGCGCGCGCCTCATCGGTGCGCTGCGTGGTTTCGCTGTCCTGCGTGTAGACCTGCCAGTGCAGGCTGTCGGCAAAGCCCTTGTCCAGCGCATCCATCTCGTGGGCGAAGGACACGCGGGTGCGGCTCTGCTTGTCGCGCGCCTTCATGCCGGTGGTGGTGGTGCGGTCGATCGAGGACAGCACGTCGGTATCGGTGTTGTCTTCGTTGCCTTCCACGGTCAGGCGGAAACGCTGGTCTTCGTTGGGCGCATAGACCAGCTTGGCCAGGCCGCTGCGACCATCGCGGTCCTGCGGGTTGGCCGCGGTGCGCGTGTTGTCATTGCTGCGCACATCGCCCTTGTTGTCGGTTTCCTGGCCCTGGCGGTGGTTGATGTTGACCATGCCACTCCAGTGTTCGCCACCGAAGGCGCTGGTGACGCCACCGAGCAGGCCTTTCCACTCGCCGTCGTAGCCGAATTTCAGGCCGACGTAGCTGTCCTTGCCATCCTTGAGGTAATCAGCCGGATCCTTGGTGACGAAGGCAACCACGCCGCCAAGTGCGTCCGAGCCGTACAGCGAACTGGCCGGCCCGCGCACGATCTCCACGCGCTTGAGCGTGTCCAGGTCGGTGAAGTTGCGGTTGGCGTTGGAGAACGAGCCGATGTTGAAGCTGGTCGGCATGGCGATGCCATCGGTCTGGATGCGCACGCGGTTGCCGTCCAGGCCACGGATACGGATGCTGCCGAGGCCGAAACGGGTGGCACTGCGGCTGACCGACAGGCCCGGCTCGTAGCGGACAAGATCCTTGATGTCCTGCACCAGCTGCCGGTCCATCTGCTCGCGGTCGATCACATCGACGGTGGCGGCGACATCGCTGACCGCACGTTCGGTACGGGTGGCGGTGACCTGCACGCGATCGAACTCGCGCGCGTCGGGCGCGGCATCGGCAGCAGCGTGGGCGGACAGCGGCAGGGCCATCCACAGGGCAATGGAAAGGGCAGTCGGGCGGGTCATCGGCATCGTTCGGTCAGGCAGGGGAACCCCCGGCCACCGCCACGCCAAACAGGCATGAAAGGTAGACCGAGGGGGAGAGAGCAGGGGCGGACGGGTCGCCCACCCTGCCGGCGCTGCCGACAGGAGGGAGGGAGGCGGGCGACCAGACCGCGTTACTTGGTCAGGATCAGCTTGTCGTTGCTGGTATGACGCAGACGGTAGAAGCGGTCACCGTGCTGGATCAGGATTTCACGACGGCCCTTGAGCAGGGCTTCGCTGTCGATGACCTCTTCCGGCGGCACGACACGAACGGGGCGGTCGCGGAGGGTCAGCGTTTCGGGGCGCAGCAGTACAGGTTGAGCATTCATGAGCATCTGGACTCGTGCGAGGGACGAGTTAAATGATAATGATTCTCAGTTGACAATCAACAACCATTCTCAACTTCATTGATGGAATTAATGATCGAAATCTAATATTCGATAGCCACCATCTATTGAAACCGGCGCAACTGGGCGCGGGAGGGCCGACCGAGCGTGGGTTCGGCCCTACCCCCTGTCCCCGTTCCTCAGGCGAATACGGCTTCCACCTGCGCCCAGCCGGCGTCGTCCACCTGCGCCAGCACGTCCAGCGCCTGCAGGTTCTGCAACAGCTGGCTGACCCGGCTGGCGCCGAGGATCACGCTGGAGACGTTGGGATTGCGCAGGCACCAGGCGATGGCCAGGCTGGCCGGGGCGTGACCCAGCTCGCGGGCCACCGCACTGAAGCGGCGCACCCGGGCCAAACGCTCATCGGCGTTGTCGCCCAGCACCAGGTCCTGCAGCCAGCCCATGCCTTCGCGGCCCAGGCGCGCATCGGCCGGGACGCCGTCGTCGTACTTGCCGCTCAGCAGGCCCGAGGCCAGCGGCGAGAAGATCGTGGTGCCCAGTCCGGCAGTGGCATACAGCGGCGCGTACTCCACTTCCACGCGCTGACGGTGCAGCAGGTTGTACTGCGGCTGCTCCATCGACGGCGCCTGCAGGTTGTGGCGCGCGGCGATGTCCACCGCCTCCTGGATCTGGTTGGCCGACCATTCCGACGTACCCCAGTACAGCACCTTGCCCTGCCGGACCAGGGTGTCCATGGCATGCACCGTCTCAGCGATCGGCGCGTCCGGATCCGGACGATGACAGTAATAAAGGTCCAGGTAGTCCACCCGCAGGCGCTTGAGCGCAGCGTGGCAGGCGTCGGTCACATGCTTGCGCGACAGGCCGCGCTGGGTGGGCCGGGGGTCCTTGGCACTGCCGAAGAACACCTTGCTGGACACGCAGAAACCATCGCGCGGCAGGCGCAGGTCGACAAGCACATCGCCCATCACCTGCTCTGCGCGGCCGTTGGCATAGCCCTCGGCGTTGTCGAAGAAGTTGATGCCATGGTCCCAGGCCGCCGCCACCAGGTTGCGCGCCTCATCGCGTGGCACCTGGTCGCCGAAGGTCACCCAGGCGCCGAAGGACAGGGCGGAAATCGGCAGGCCGGTGGAGCCAAGGCGACGGTAGAGCATGCGATTCTCCTGCTGCGGGCCCGCATACGGGCCGGGATCAAGCCACCATTCTACCTGTCCCGGCAGGCGCAACCCCTTGCTGTTGCTGGCCTGATCGGAGCCGATGGCCGCGCGCAGACGGCTTTTCCTTGCTCCGGCCCCTGCCCTGCACTAGGCTTCCCGTTTTTCGCGACGCCCCAGGGGAGTCACTCAGATGGTCGAAGGTTTGGGCAGGATCGGCTTCGGCCTGTTCGGTTTGGCGGTGCTGATCGGCATCACCTGGCTGTTTTCCAACAACAAGCGCGCGGTGGACTGGAAGCTGGTCGCCACCGGCATCACCCTGCAGATCGCCTTTGCAGCCCTGGTGATCCTGGTACCGGGCGGGCGCGACGTGTTCGATGCGCTGGGCCAGGGCTTCGTGAAGGTGCTGAGCTTCGTCAACGAAGGTTCGAAGTTCATCTTCGGCTCGTTGATGGACGTCAAGAACTACGGTTTCATCTTCGCCTTCCAGGTGCTGCCGACGATCATCTTCTTCTCGGCGCTGATGGGGGTCATGTACCACCTCAACGTCATGCAGGCGATCGTGCGGGTGATGGCCTGGTCGATCACCAAGGTGATGCGCGTGTCCGGTGCGGAAACCACCAGCGTCTGCGCCAGCGTGTTCATCGGCCAGACCGAGGCGCCGCTGACGGTGCGTCCGTACATCGCCAAGATGACCCAGTCCGAACTGCTGACGATGATGATCGGCGGCATGGCCCATATCGCCGGCGGCGTGCTGGCCGCGTACGTGGGCATGCTGGGCGGTGGCGATCCGGTGCAGCAGGCGTTCTACGCCAAGCACCTGCTGGCGGCCAGCATCATGGCGGCCCCGGCCACCCTGGTCGTGGCCAAGCTGCTGATTCCGGAAACCGGCACCCCGCTGACCCGCGGCACGGTCAAGATGGAAGTGGAGAAGACCTCCAGCAACATCATCGACGCGGCCGCTGCCGGCGCCGGTGACGGCCTGAAGCTGGCACTGAACATCGGTGCGATGCTGCTGGCCTTCATCGCCCTGATCGCCCTGCTCAATGCGCCGCTGACCTGGATCGGTGAAGTGACCGGCCTGGCTGCTGCGATCGGCAAGCCGACCGACCTGTCGACCATCTTCGGCTACGTGCTGGCGCCGATCGCCTGGGTGATCGGCACCCCGTGGGCCGACGCCACCACTGTCGGTTCGCTGATCGGCCAGAAGGTCGTGATCAACGAGTTCGTCGCCTACACCGAACTGTCGAAGATCGTGAACGGCCAGGTGCCGGGCATGAGCCTATCGGAAGAAGGTCGCCTGATCGCCACCTACGCCCTGTGCGGCTTCGCCAATTTCAGTTCGATCGCGATCCAGATCGGCGGTATCGGCGGGTTGGCACCGGAACGACGCCACGATCTGGCCAAGTTCGGCCTGCGCGCGGTGCTGGGCGGTACCATCGCCACCTTCATGACGGCTACCATCGCCGGCGTGCTGACGCATTTCAGCTGAACCCTAGTTCGAGAAAAGATTCCCTATGAGCAGCAGTGTCGTTGTCGTCGGTTCCTTCAATGTCGATCACGTGTGGCGGTGCGAGTCGCTGCCGGCACCGGGTGCGACCATTGCCGGCCGCTACAGCACCGGTCCCGGTGGCAAGGGCTTCAACCAGGCCGTTGCCGCCTGCCGTGCCGGCGCTGACACCAGCTTCCTGTGTGCACTGGGCGACGATGCGGGTGGTGCCACCGCCCGTGACCTGGCCGCGCAGGATGGTTTCGCGCTGATCGCCGAAGCCAGCAGCGAGCCGACCGGCACCGCGGGCATCTATGTTGATGCCCGTGGCCGCAACACCATCGTCATCGGCCCGGGCGCCAACGCGGCGTTGAGCACCGACTTCGTACAGCAACAGCAGGCCCTGCTGACCGGCGCCAAAGTGGTGCTGGTGCAGCTGGAATCGCCGGTGCAGACCATCGAAGCGGCCCTGGCCGTGGCCCGTGAGGCCGGTGTCACCACCGTTCTCAACGCCGCCCCGGCTGATGCCCCGTCGAGCATCGGCCTGCTGAAGCTGGCCGATGTGATCACCCCGAACGAAACCGAGTTCGCCGCCCTGCTCGGCCGTCATGTCGGCGAGCGCGTGGATGCCAACGACGTCGCCGCGCTGGACGGCGCCAGCCTGCACGCGCTGTGCCGCAAGCTGGTCGGCAACGGCACGGTGGTGGTGACCCTGGGTTCGGTGGGCGTGTTCGTGTCGCATGCCGACGAGCACCTGCGTGGCGACGCCCAGCCGTACTACCGCGTGGGTGCCGAACAGGTGCAGGCAATCGACACTACCGGTGCCGGCGATGCCTTCAACGGTGCGCTGGTGGCCTCGATGGCGCAGGTGCCGGACGCTCCGTTCGCCCGCCACGTGCGCTTCGCCAACCAGTTCGCCGGTCGCTCGACCGAGAAGGAAGGCGCGGCCGCGGCAATGCCGCGCTTCACCCCGGCCGATGCCGAAGTGAAGTAACGCGACATCCCCGTGGGGATGATGATCGGGCCCGGGCATGCAGATGCCCGGGCCTTTTCACGTTCATGGGCAAGGCCCCATCCACGCATGGCGTGGATCTACCGGGTACTGGGTGCGATGGCCCCATCCACGCGTGGCGTGGATGCGCCTTGCCGGCCCGCCGAGCCGCCCACCATGACCGGCCCTTGGGGGCGCCGGAAGCAACCGTCAAGCATCTGCTGATGCCCGTCCGGCATGAGGTCGGTCCGGATGGGTCTGAAACGGCAGGCCGGCAAGCCAGCCGGGGCACCAACCGCGCCCTACAATGGGCGCATGCAGATCGGCCCGTACTCCATTGCCCCCAACGTCGTGCTCGCGCCCATGGCCGGCGTCACCGACAAGCCCTTCCGCCTGCTGTGCAAACGGCTGGGCGCAGGTCTGGCTGCCTCGGAAATGACCATCAGCGACCCGCGTTTCTGGAATACGCGCAAGTCGATTCACCGCATGGACCATGCCGGTGAGCCGGCGCCGATCAGCGTGCAGATCGCCGGCACAGAGCCGCAGCAGCTGGCCGACGCCGCCCGCTACAACGTCGACCATGGCGCGCAGATCATCGACATCAACATGGGCTGCCCCGCCAAGAAGGTGTGCAACGCCTGGGCGGGCTCGGCGCTGATGCGCGACGAGCTGCTGGTCGCGCGCATCCTGGAAGCAGTGGTGAACGCGGTGGACGTGCCGGTGACGCTGAAGATCCGCACCGGCTGGGACTGCGATCATCGCAATGGCCCAGTCATCGCCCGCGTTGCCGAAGATAGTGGCATCGCCGCACTGGCCGTGCACGGCCGTACCCGCGACCAGCACTACACCGGCCAGGCCGAGTACGCCACGATCGGCGAGATCAAGGCTGCGTTGCGCATCCCGGTGATCGCCAACGGCGACATCGATTCGCCGCAGAAGGCCGCCTTCGTACTGCAGCAGACCGGCGTGGATGCGGTGATGATCGGCCGCTCCGCACAGGGCCGGCCGTGGATCTTCCGCGAGGTGGCGCATTACCTGGCCACCGGCGAAGAACTGCCGCCGCCGTCACTGGCCGAAGTCCGCGACATCCTGCTCGGCCATCTGCACGCGCTGCACGATTTCTATGGCGAACCGCAGGGCGTGCGCATCGCGCGCAAGCACCTTGGCTGGTACGCCAAGGACCGGCCGGAGAATGCCGCGTTCCGCGCGGTGGTCAACCGCGCCGAAGATCCGGCCAGCCAGATCGCGCTGACCACCGACTATTTCGACCGCCTGATCGCCGGGGAACCGGCGATGTCTTCCGCTGCCTGAGCCCGCCCCCATGACCCCGCCGATTTCTTCCCCGACCTACCTGCACGGGTTCTCCGGCACCGAGCAGCAGCGCCTGATGACCCAGGCGCGCCTGCTGGAATCGAGCATCTTCGGCCAGATCGATTACAGCGGCGCAAAGCGCCTGCTGGAAGTCGGCAGCGGCGTGGGTGCACAGACCGAGATCCTGCTGCGTCGCTTCCCCGAGCTGCACGTGACCGGCGTGGACCTGAGCGAGACCCAGCTGGAAGCCGCACGCGAGAACCTGGCGCGCACCCCGTGGTGCAGCGACCGTTACACCCTGCAGCAGGCCGATGCCGGCGAACTGCCCTTCGATGCGCGCACCTTCGATGCGGCCTTCCTGTGCTGGGTGCTGGAACACGTGCCGTCGCCGGCGCGCGTGCTGAGTGAAGTACGTCGCGTGTTGGCCCCGGGTTCGCCGGTGTACATCACCGAAGTGATGAATGCCTCGTTCCTGCTTGATCCGTATTCGCCGCACATCTGGCGCTACTGGATGGCCTTCAACGATTTCCAGTATGACCATGGCGGTGATCCGTTCGTCGGCGCCAAGCTGGGCAACCTGCTGCTGGCCGGTGGCTTCCGCGACGTGCACACCGAGATCAAGACCATCCACCTGGACAATCGCGAACCGGCACGCCGCAAGACGATGATCGCGTTCTGGGAACAGCTGCTGCTGTCGGCGGCCGACCAGCTGCTGCAGGCAGGCACGGTGGACGAAGAGACCGTGGAGGGCATGCGCCGCGAGTTCCGGCTGGTACAGAACGATCCGAACGCGGTGTTCTTCTATTCGTTCGTGCAGGGCCGCGCAACGGTGTATTGAGCGGCCTGCGGTATACGCCATCCATGTGATCGGCGTGCACGGATGCAGTAGAGCCACGCCATGCGTGGCTGCCGCCGCCGATGCACACCCCATCCACGCATGGCGTGGATCTACTGCTCGGGTTCGTGCCAGATGCGCTGCCACATCGCCGACAACCGGCGGCCGGCATCGGCACGCGCGGCCGGGCTGCTGTAGTCCACCCGCAGCTGCTCGGGCACGATCGCGCGCCACTGGCCGTCAACCTGCTCGGCCACCGCGAAGTTGAAGGTGTAGTCCGGCTCCAGGCCCATGCGCAGGTCGCTCAGCACCAGCTTGCCCTGCACCACCTGCGCGCGCATGAAGCCACGGTTGAACCACTGCAGACGCTGTACTGCCGGAATTTCCGCGGCTTCGCGCAATGCCTGCACGTTGGACGGATGCCCTTCGAAACGCATCGGCGCCTCGTCGGCTACCAGCGAGCGGTCACCCACCACGTAGCCATTGGGGGTCATCGCCACGACCCGCCACAGCAGGGTATTGAACGGCATCGGCACCGAGAACCGCGGAGCGTCGCCCAGGCCCATCGCGGCCAGGCTCTGCTGGGCGGCACGGTCGACCTGTGCCTTGGCGATCACCCCCCAGCCCAGGTACGCACTGCTGAGCAGCAGCGCAACGCCGAGCACCTTGCCCGCCCACGGTCGCGCGCGACCGAACCAGGCCAGCACGCAGCCCAGCAGCAGCCACACCGTGTAGCCGGGATCGATGATGAAGACACTCGAGCCCATCGCGGGATGTGGCTGCAACGGCCACCACAGCTGCGTGCCGTAGACGGTGAACGCATCCAGCACCGGATGGGTGACCAGCGCCAGCTGGATCGCCCAGAACCAGCGCAGCGGTGATTGCGCCACCCGGCCGTTGCCGAAGCGCTTGAACAGCCACCAGATCAGCGCGGCCACCCACGGCAGCACCAGCAGCGAATGACTGAAGCTGCGATGGTCGGTCATGTTCGCCACCGGGTCGGCGGCGGCAAAGCCCAGCCACAGGGCATCCAGGTCCGGCAGGGTACCGAGCGCAGCACCGGCCAGCAGGGCGGCACGGCGGTGTCCGGGCGGGGCGATGGCGGCAGCGACGGCGCCGCCGAGAACGATCTGGGTCAATGAGTCCATCGGCCGATGCTAGCGGGTTGCGTCGACGCCGTCTCGGTAGCGTCGAACCGCGCCACCATTGCTCGACAGGCGCCAGTACGTCGAGCGCATCGCAAGGCGCCAGGATGCGTCCACCCGCTACGCCGCCTGCGACAACCGCGCTCCCGGCAGCTCCACCAACGTCCGCCCGTTGTGGTCCAGCAGCCGCAAGGCGCCGTCGTGGTCCTCGGCCAATGCCGTCAGGCTCTCCACCCAGTCGCCGTCATTGGCGTAGACCAGACCATCGCGTTCGATCAGCGCGGCGCGGTGGATGTGCCCACAGATGATGCCGTCGAGGCCTCGCCGGCGAACATCGTCCAGGCCGGCCTGCACGAAGCGCTCGATGTAGCGTTCAGCGGCGCCACTCTGCCGTTTCAGGAATTCGGACAGTGACCAGTAGCGCATCCCGAGTCGACGCCGCACCGCGTTCAACAGGTGGTTGCCGGTGAGGATGCGGTAGTACAGCCAGTCACCAAAGTGCTCCTGCAGGCCACCGAAGTGGGTGACACCGTCATAGTCGTCGCCATGCGCCACCAGCAGCCGGCGGCCATCGGCCGTGGTGTGGATCGCGCGGCGGCGAACCTGCATCGCCGGCAGCATCAGGCCGCACACCTGGCGCAGCGAAGCGTCGTGGTTGCCGGGGATGTAGATGATCTCGGTACCGGCGCGGCGCAGCGCGTGCAGGGCCAGGATGACCTCGCTGTGCGATTGCCGCCAGTTGGCGCGTCGGTGCGCCATCCACCACAAATCGATGATGTCGCCGACCAGATACAGGCGCTCGCAGCGCAGGGTGCCGAGGAAACGCGCCAGCTCGGTGGCGTGGCAATGCCGCGACCCGAGATGCACATCCGAGACGAACACGGCGCGGCGATGCGGTGCCAGGTTCGCCAGCGTGCTCATGCCGGCATCCCCGCATCGCGCAGATAGCGTTTGCGCTTGTGTGGCCGGATCGCGTGCAGGTCGACTTCGATCAGACCGTCGATCGAGTCGCTGAAATCCGGGTCGACGCCGAACGCCAGGAACCGCGCACCGCCGGGTTCGCACAGGTCTGTGTACTGCCGGTACAAGGTGGGCACACCCGTACCGAGCGCGGCGAGATTGGCCTTGAGCACGTCGAAGGCCGCCGCCGCATCCATCTCACCAAAGCAAGGTGGCGCGGCGAAGTACTGGAACGGCCGGTTTGATTGCACCCGCCCATCGGCCGCGCCGTAATACCGCTGGTAGTAGGCCACCAGCTGCTCGCGCGCATCGCGTGGCAGTGCTGCGCTGATCGACACCGCACCAAACAGGTAGCGGATGCCAGGCTGGCATTGCAGGTAGGCGCCGATGCCCTGCCACAGGTAATCCAGGCTGCGGCTGCCCCAGTAATCGGGCACCACGAAGCTGCGGCCCAATTCCAGGCCTTCGGCAATGCGTGGAATGGCGTCGTCGGAATAGCGGAACAGCGAAGCGCTGTAGAGCCCGGCCAGGCCCCGGCGCGCCAACGCCTGCGCGCCACGCATGATCCGGTAGGCACCGGCGATGCGCTGAGCGGTGCCATCCCAGATCACGATGTGCTGGTAGTGCAGGTCGAAGTCGTCCAGGTCGCGACTGCGACCCGTGCCCTCGCCCACCTGGCGGAAGGTCAGTTCGCGCAGCCGCCCCAGCTCGTGCAGCAGCGGCGAATCAGCGGCGCAGCTGGCCAGCAGGATCTGTTTGCCATCGGCGGTCTGCCCCAGCACGGTGGCAGCGGCAATCCCAGCGGCGACCTGTGCAGGCGGCACCGGCGCGGCCAGCGGCTCGGGCCCTGCCGGGCAGCCTTCGGCAATCGCTGTGCCGCGCCCCAGCGCATATACCGCGCGGCGCACCGCCAGCAGCTGCGCGCCGGGATCCCCCTGCCCCAGCTGCATCGGTTCGCCGATGCGCAGCCGCAGCGGCCGGCCGCGGCGGGCGAACATCTCGCGCGCCAGCAGTGCCGTACCGGCCGGCTTGAACAGAGTCGAGGCGCCGTAGAACAGCGCCGAATTGCGCGCTTCCACCCGCACCGGTAGTACCGGAGCGGCGGCGGCACGGGCAAAGCGGACAAACCCCCGCTGCCAGCGACCATCGCGGATGCCAAGCAGCGACAACCGCGAGACCTCGCCGGCCGGGAACACGATCACGCACTGTTCGGCCGCCAGCGCCTGCTCCACCGCCTGCAGGCTGGTGCGCTGGACCTTGCCACCGAGGATGCGTACCGGCAGCAGCAGGTCCTGCAGCGGACCGATCGCGCCCAGCAGATCGTTGGCCACGATCCGCACGTCACGGCGGATGCGGCCGACCGCATCCAGCAGTGCCAGCGCATCCAGCGCGCCGGAGGGGTGGTTGGCCACGATCAGCAGGCGGCCGGTGGCCGGGATCCGCGCCAGCGCGGCGGGGTCCACGTGGTAGCGGCCCTCGATGAACTCCAGCCCGGCGGCGACGAAGTCGAAACCGCGCACGTTGGCGTTGCGGCGCAGGAACGCCTCGATCCGGTCCAGCCGTGACCAGCGCCCGACGCTGCGCAGCAGGGGCCGGGCCAGTTGGCCGCGACGGCCATGGAACCAGTCGGGATAGCGTTGTTGCAGACGCTGTTCGAGTTCCTGCATGGCGTGTCCCCTCCTGCCCGGCGGCCGGGTTGGCCGAGAGCCTGCGCCCGGCAGGCGGCAGCCAGATGGCGGTTTGGCGGCAGAATGATGACGGCGCAGGCGCTGGCGCATCCGGTCCCGGCGGGCGCGGCAATGGTCACGCCAGTGGAACACTGCCTGTGCACGATGCCCCCGCAATGCCCGCCAGGCCTTGCCCTGCCGGGCACAACACCTTAACCACCGGCAACCCATACGGGTTCACAATGCACAGGCGGCGCACCCCGTGTATCATTCGCGCCCATCTTTCCATCCGAATCAAAGGATATTAAGCCTGATGTCCAGCTACCTCTTCACCTCCGAGTCGGTCTCTGAAGGCCATCCGGACAAGGTTGCCGACCAGATCTCCGATGCGGTGCTGGACGCGATCCTGACCCAGGACCAGCGCGCCCGTGTGGCCTGCGAGACCATGGTCAAGACCGGCGTTGCCATCGTTGCCGGCGAGATCACCACCAGCGCCTGGATCGACCTGGAAGCGCTGACCCGCAAGGTCATCGTGGACATCGGCTATGACAGCTCCGAAGTCGGCTTCGACGGCGCCACCTGCGGCGTGCTGAACCTGATCGGCAAGCAGTCCCCGCACATCGCCCAGGGCGTTGACCGCAAGAAGCCGGAAGAAATGGGCGCTGGCGACCAGGGCCTGATGTTCGGCTATGCCACCAACGAAACCGACAGCTACATGCCGGCGGCGATCCACCTGTCGCACCGTCTGGTCGAGCAGCAGGCCAAGATCCGCAAGAAGCGCAACTCGCCGCTGTCGTGGCTGCGTCCGGACGCCAAGAGCCAGGTCACCCTGCGCTATGAAAACGGCGTGGTCTCGGCCATCGACGCGGTGGTCCTGTCGACCCAGCACGCCCCGGGCATCAAGCAGAAGGACCTCATCGAGGCCGTCCGCGAAGAAATCATCAAGCCGGTGCTGCCGGCCAAGTGGCTGCACAAGGGCACCAAGTTCCACATCAACCCGACCGGCAAGTTCGAGATCGGCGGCCCGGTGGGCGACTGCGGCCTGACCGGCCGCAAGATCATCGTCGACACCTACGGCGGCTGGGCCCGTCACGGTGGTGGCGCGTTCTCCGGCAAGGATCCGTCCAAGGTCGACCGTTCGGCCGCCTACGCTGCCCGCTACGTCGCCAAGAACGTCGTGGCCGCCGGCCTGGCCGACCGTTGCGAAGTGCAGGTCTCCTACGCCATCGGCGTGGCTGAGCCGACCTCGATCTCGGTCACCACCTTCGGCACCGGCAAGATCAGCGACGACAAGATCGAGAAGCTGATCCGCAAGCACTTCGACCTGCGCCCGTACGGCATCATCAAGATGCTGGACCTGATCCACCCGATGTACCAGCAGACCGCGGCCTATGGCCACTTCGGCCGCAAGCCGAAGGAGTTCAGCTACCTCAACGGCGAAGGCGAGACCGTCAACGCCACGGCCTTCTCCTGGGAGAAGACCGATCGCGCCGCCGCCCTGCGCGCCGATGCGAAGCTGAAATAAGAAACACGAAGGGCCGCGCAAGCGGCCCTTCTGCTTTCGGTAGTGCCGGCCGCTGGCCGGCAACCATGCATCGGTTTGCGCACATCATGAGGGTGCCGGCCGCTGGCCGGCAGATGGTAGTGCCGGCGCTTGCCGATACAATCGCCCCATGTCGACCGAACTCAAATCCCACCAGCTGTCCATGACCGTGCTGATGTCGCCGGAAATGGCCAATTTCTCCGGCAAGGTCCACGGTGGCGCGATCCTGCGCCTGCTCGACCAGGTCGCCTATGCCTGCGCCAGCCGCTATGCCGGCCGCTACGTGGTCACCCTGTCGGTGGACCAGGTGGTGTTCCGCCAGCCGATCGCGGTCGGCGAACTGGTCACCTTCCTGGCCTCGGTGAACTACACCGGCACCTCGTCGATGGAAATCGGCGTCAAGGTGGTGGCCGAGGACATCCTCAAGCGCAGCGTGCGCCACGCCAACAGCTGTTTCTTCACCATGGTGGCCGTGGACGAGGAAGGCCGGCCGACGCCGGTTCCATCGCTGCAGCCGGCCAGTTCGGACGAAAAGCGCCGCCAGGCCGCCGCGCTGATCCGCCGCCAGCTGCGCCAGGAAATGGAACAACGGCATCTGGAACTGCTGGCGTCCAATCCGCCGTCGCCGGAAGAGTGATCGCGGGCCGACCGGGCTCGGCACCTGGCAGACCGGTAGTGCCGGCCGCTGGCCGGCAACCTCCTCGTCGCTACTCGTCCATCTCAGGTAGATAGGGCGAAAGGAACGGCTCGATGTTCAACAACGGATCGGCCTCCGCCAGTGCAGCCTCTGCATCCACGGACGACACCACGTACATGTAGTAGTCGTATCCGAAGTGCACTTCGGCGCTATCGCTCACCAACTTGCACCAGATGACGTTGCGCAGAACGTCACGCACCACCCGCTCGATCCCGTACAAATCCAGCGACTGGCCCTCGTGGTAGCCGCGTGAATCACGCCGTTCAAGCGACTGGATGCGCAGTGACTCGACACCTATGCCGATGCAGAAACGCCTGATCGCATCCAGATAGGCATCCTCGACAACGAGGTAATCCTCGATGCTCACGCGCTTGCCGACATCGCTGAAGTCAGTCCACTCTTCGGTCGGTGACCCCAGGTAGCCTTCGGGCGTCCGCTGCCAGTATTTGGTGATACGCCAAGAATGCTTCATGGGGCGGGAGGATACCGGAAGGTGCCGGGGCAGCCGTGCATCGGGCATGCATGGGAGTGCCGGGGGCGGCCGGCACTACTCCTCTCGCATCACCCCGTGTTCTGCACGCCCTGCGAAACACCATTCACGCAGGCCACCAGCGCACGCAGCAGGTCGTCGTCCTCGCGTCCGCTTTCGCGCCAGCGCTGCAGCAGGTCCACCTGCAGCACGCTGATCGGGTCCACATAGGGATTGCGCAGGCGGATCGACAGCGCCAGCCGCGCGTCGTGGTCCAGCAGGGTCTGCTGCTCCATCAGCGCCAGCAGCCAGTGCCGGGTCAGCTCCAGTTCGCGCTCGACCTGCGGGAAGAACGCATCGTGCAGCTCGCCGGACAGGCGCGAGAACTGTTCGGCGATGGTGATATCGCCCTTGGACAGCACCATCGCGATGTCATCCAGGAAGGTGCGGAAGAACGGCCAGTCCCGCGCCATTTCGCGCAGCGTGGCTTCATGGCCGGCGTCCACCGCCGCCTGCAGGCCGCTGCCGACCCCATACCAGCCCGGAATCACCGCGCGCGCCTGGCTCCAGGCAAACACCCACGGAATCGCACGCAGGTTGGTCAAGGCCGCATCCTGGCCGAGCCGGCGCGACGGCCGCGACCCCAGCGTCATCCGTTCGATCACATCGATCGGCGTGGCAGTACGGAAATAGTCCATGAAGCGTGGCTGGCCGACGAACGCCCGATAGACCTCGCTGCTGGAACCGGCGACCACGTCCATCACCGGCCGCCAATCGTCCTCGCGCGGCTCGGCGGCTCGCGGGCGCAGGCTGGCGCGCAGCACCGCACCGGTGGCCTGCTCCAGCGAACGCAACGCCAGCGCGCGGATGCCGTACTTGCGGTGGATCACCTCGCCCTGTTCGGTCACCCGCAGGCGGCCATCGATGCTGCCGCGTGGCGAGGCATCGACCGCGTGCGTGGTCTTGCCACCACCGCGGCTGATCGAGCCACCGCGGCCATGGAAGAAGGTCAGGCGCAGGCCCGCTTCGGCGGCCACCTCCAGCAGTTCCACCTGTGCGCGCTGCAGGCCCCAGCGTGATGCGGCAATGCCACCATCCTTGCTGCTGTCCGAATAGCCGAGCATCACCATCTGCACGTCCTCGCGTGCACGCAGATGCGCGCGGTACACCGGATCGGCCAGCAGATCGCGCAGCGTCGCGGTGCCGCGCTTGAGGTCGTCCACGGTTTCGAACAGCGGCGCGATATCCAGTGGCACGTGGCCGGCGTCATCGACCAGGCCGCCACGACGCGCCAGCGCCAGCACCGCCAGCACATCGCCACGGTCGTGCGCCATCGAGATGATGTAGCTGCCCAGCGCGTCGCCACCATGCCGCGCACGTGCATCGGCCAATGCAACGAACACCGCATCCAAGCGCTGGTTGCCTTCATCATTGCCAACGGGCAAGGGTGTCTCGCCACTGGCATGCGGTGCCAGCAGGCGTGCGCGACCCGCTGCATCCAATGCGTCCCATGCAGCATCGCCACCCAGCACTGCCGCCAGCGCGCGCGCATGCACGCTCGATTCCTGGCGCACATCCAGCCGCGCCAGATGGAAGCCGAAGGTCTTCACCCGCCACAACAGGCGCTGCACCGCGAAGCCGCCGGCATGCTCGCCCCGGTTCGCGCGCAGGCTGTCGAGGATCAGCTGCAGGTCATCGATCAGCTCGTTCGGGCCGGCATAGGCGCCGTCGGCATCATCCAGCGTGGCCTGCAGGCGTGCGCGCATGCGGTCGTTGAGCAACCGATATGGCATGTCGGCATGGCGTGGCCGCGACTGCACCTGCGGCAGCAACTGCTGGTAATGCGCGACGCGCGCCTGCAGTGCATCGCTTACCCCCACCCGCTCGGTGGATTGGCTGAGCAGGCTGGCCAGCTGCAGCAGTTCCTTCTGGTAACGGCCCAGCACGGCAACGCGCTGTGCATCCAGCGTATTGCGGATGGTGTGCGCATCCACATTGGGATTGCCGTCCATGTCGCCGCCCACCCATGTGCCGAAACGCAGCAGGCGCGGCAGCGGCAGTTCCGCGCCATAGGTATCGCGCAGTGCCTGTTGCAGCGATTCGTACAGCACCGGGATCACCCGGTACAGCACCTGCACCAGATAGAAGCCGACGTGCTCGCGTTCGTCGTCCACGGTCGGGCGCACCGGCGAGGAATCGGTGGTCTGCCACGAGGCGGTCAATGCCATGCGGAAGCGCGCGGCATCGGCGGCGGCTTCGCCGGGGGTGCGTTGACCGTCGAGGTTGTCGACCAGGCTCGCCACCATCAGCTGCTCTTTCTCCAGCAGCGCGCGGCGCACCGCTTCGGTCGGGTGCGCGGTGAACACCGGCTCGATATCGATGTGTGGCAGCCATTGCGCCAGTTCGTCCAGGCCGACGCCCTGTGCCTTCAGGTGCTGCAGGGCGTCCTGCAGACCGTCGGGTTGCGGTGCGGCGGAAACGGCGCGCTGGTAGTCGCGACGACGGCGGATGCGATGCACGCGCTCGGCGATGTTGACCACCTGGAAGTAGGTGCTGAACGCACGCACCATGGTCTCGGCCTGCTGCGGCGCACGCCCGGCCAGGCCTTCGGCCAGTTCGGACAGCGGTGCCTGGTTCTCGCGGCGGGCGATGGCACGCGTACGCACGTCCTCGACGTCATCGAGGAAGGCGGCCGACACCTGCTCGACCAGCAGGTCGCCGACCAGTGCACCGAGACGGCGCACATCGTCACGCAGGGGAAGATCGGGGGAAGCAAACTCGATACTGCTGCGGTACTCGTTCATCGGCGACGCACAGGCCTCGGTCAACGGATCCAGACCCCAAGCCTAAACCAGATTGCGTGCCATGCTGCGATGCAGAAATGGTTTCATCTGGTAGTGCCGGCCGCTGGCCGGCAACCTCACGTTGGGGGCTCACCGGCTATCCCTGATTCAGACGGTTCAGGCACACTCCTGACATTCCCTTCCAGGATCCTGCCCATGCGCGTTCTGCTGCTGTCGTCCCTGTTGCTCACCGTCACATGCGTTCGCTCTGCATCGGGAAGGTGCCCGAGTTGTTGTCGTCCACGCCGTGGATGAAGAGGATCGGATCCTTGATCCTGTCGGCGTAATTGAACGGCGCCATCTTCTGGTACACGTCCTGCGCCTGCCAGTAGTTGCGCTCTTCGGCCTGGAAACCAAACGGGGTGAGCGTGCGGTTGTAGGCGCCGCTGCGCGCGATACCGGCCTTGAACAGGCGGGTGTGCGCGAGCAGATTGGCGGTCATGAACGCACCGTAGGAGTGGCCACCGATGGCGATGTGCTCGCGGTCGGTCACGCCACGCCGCACCACCTCGGCCACCGCTGCCTGCGCATTGGCCACCAGCTGTTCGATGTAGGTGTCGTTGGGCTCCTTGTCGCCTTCGCCGATGATCGGCATCGACGGGCTGGCCAGCACCACATAGCCCTTGGCCAGGAACGCCTGCGGGCCCCAGTAGCTGATGGCGTTGAAGCGGTACGGCGAATCGGTCACCTGGCTGGCGGCCGCCGCGCTCTTGAACTCACCCGGGTAGGCCCACATCAGCAGCGGCCGCGGACCATCGCGCTTGGGGTCGTAGCCCGGCGGCAGCAGCAGGGTCGCGGTCAGGTCCACGCCGTCCTTGCGCTTGTAGCGGATCTGCTCCTTCTGCACGCCCTTCAGCTGCGGCAGCGGATGGGCGAAATGAGTCAGCGCACGCGGTGCGGCGTTGGTGTCGGCCAGCGACTGCACGTAGAAGTTGGTCGGCTCGTCCGGGCTCTCGCGGCTGATCAGCAGCGAACTGGCCTGCGCATCCAGCAGCGTTACCGGCGCGGCGTAGGTCGGTGCCTGCGAATGGAACAGGCGGGTTGCCTTGCCGCTGGCCACGTCGAAGCGATCAACGAACGGACGGTCGCCTTCCGGCGATGCACCGGCACCGGCCAGGTACAGGCTGCCGCCATCAGCGGTGGTCTGCAGCAGCGAGCGGCCGCGATCATCACTGGCCATCAGCGGGCGGCCCGGATCGGCGTAGCGGTCCTGCGCGTCGCGATCCCACAGCAGCCTGGCATCGGCGCTGGCGTTGTCCGGTGCGATCAGCCAGGTCTTGCTGCGGCGGGTCTTCCACCACGATTCGTTGAGCAGGGCCAGGTCGCCGCGGCCCCAGCTGATGCCGGCATAGCGGCTGCCGAGCTGGGCCAGGGTCACCGGCGGCGTGTCGAATGGTGCGGCCTGCATGAACACCGCATCGCGCACCTTGGCTTCCCTGTTCGGGTCGCCACCATCCTGCGCTTCGGCCCAGACCAGGGTGGCATCGGCATCGCCGCGCCAGCTGATGTCACGCACGCCGGTCACTTCGGCATCGTTGCCGGTCGGCAGGCCTTCCACCAGCGGCCGTACGGCCACGGTATGCACCAGCTTGCCGGTGCTGCGGTCGAGCACTTCGATGCGGCGCGGGAAGCTGCTCAGCGGCACCACGTAGGAGTACGGACGCTGCACCGGCTGGCTGAGCACGAAACGGCCGTCGGGCGACACCGCAAAACCCATGAAGATGCCGGCCGCACCGATGGCACGGCTCTGCCCGTCCAGGCCCACTTCCATCGGTTGGGTGGTGGCGTAGTAATCGAACTGGCGCGCGTCGGCCTCGTTCTTCAGCAGGTCCTGGTAGGTGCGGATGGACACCACGCCACCGCCCTGGCTGGTCTGCTGCACGGCCGGACCGGTCGGGATGCCATCTGCAGCCGGGGCGGCGCCAAGGTTGCTCGGGCGGGTGAACACCACCAGGCCACGGCTGTCCGGCAACCACTGGTAGCCAGTGCCCAGAACGGTGTTCAGGCCGGCGACCAGGCGACGGGCGCTGCCGCCAGCCACGTCCACCAGCCACAGCTCATTGGCCCCGGTAGCGGCATCGACCTGGTTGAAGGCCAGCCACTTCTGGTCCGGCGACCACGTCAGGCTGGCGATCGACAGCGAGGCCGGCAACCCGCTGATCTGCCGCTCCTTGCCGTCAGCCACATTCATCAACCACAGCTTCTGGCCGAAGCTGAAGCGGCTGTCAGAGAAGGTTTTCGGATTGATGCGCAGGCCCGCGAGTTTCAGCTCCGGCTGCGCCACCACCTGGATCGACGGCAGCGACGGCATCTGCATCAGCGCGGCGACATCCCGGCGCGGCGACAGGAACAGCGACGGCGCCCGCGGCGCGTCGACCACGGCCTGCAGTGCGGCCGAGGGCAGCTCGTAACCGGCCACGCCCTGTGCCTGCGCTGCGGCCGCCTGCGGTGCCGCAGCCCAGGCCTGCGGGACCACCGCCAGCAGTGCCATCGACAGGACCAGGCCAGTCAAGCGCCGGTTGCGGCGTGCGTGCGTGCTCATCATTGTTCCACCTGTTCGCTGCGTGAAGCCCTCGACCTTAACAGGCCATGCACCTGCGCCCATCTGCCGATGGTTGGGTCATCGCCGTGTCACAGCGGAGGCGCGATATAATGGGCATCCTCCCCTGCCGAGGGGCGCTGCGACCGGATCCCTTGAGACCGGCCAGGCTCGGCCAGGTGGCTTTGCAACAACGGCGCCCGGCCAGATGCGAGCATCCGCTCGCCCACAACCGGAGCTACTGCATGAATGCTGTTGCCAAGACCTTCTCCACCGAAGGCGATTACAAGATCCGCGACATCACCCTGGCCGACTGGGGCCGCAAGGAACTGGACATCGCCGAGCACGAAATGCCGGGCCTGATGTCCATCCGCCGCAAGTACCAGGCCGAGCTGCCGCTGAAGGGCGTGCGCGTGACCGGCTCGCTGCACATGACCATCCAGACCGCGGTGCTGATCGAGACCCTGAAGGACATCGGCGCCGACGTGCGCTGGGCTTCGTGCAACATCTTCTCGACCCAGGACCACGCCGCTGCGGCGATCGCCGCCACCGGTACCCCCGTGTTCGCCTGGAAGGGCGAGTCGCTGGAAGAGTACTGGGACTGCACCCTGGACGCGCTGACCTTCACCCTGCCCGACGGCACCCTGACCGGCCCGGAGCTGGTGGTCGACGACGGCGGTGACGTGACCCTGCTGATCCACAAGGGCTACGAGCTGGAAAACGGCAGCACCTGGGTCGACGAAAAGGCTGCTTCGCACGAAGAGCAGGTCATCAAGAACCTGCTCAAGCGCGTGGCCAAGGAGCGCCCGGGTTACTGGGGCCGCGTGGTCAAGGACTGGAAGGGCGTTTCGGAAGAAACCACCACCGGCGTGCACCGCCTGTACCAGCTGGCCCAGGCCGGCACCCTGCTGATCCCGGCGATCAACGTCAACGACTCGGTCACCAAGAGCAAGTTCGACAACCTGTACGGCTGCCGCGAGTCGCTGGCCGATGGCCTCAAGCGCGCGATGGACGTGATGCTGGCCGGCAAGGTCGCCGTGGTCTGCGGCTACGGTGACGTCGGCAAGGGCTGCGCCGCGTCGCTGCGTGCCTACGGCGCGCGCGTGGTGGTCACCGAGATCGATCCGATCTGCGCCCTGCAGGCGGCGATGGAAGGCTTCGAGGTCAACACCATCGAATCCACCCTGGGCCGTGCCGACCTGTACGTCACCACCACCGGCAACAAGGACATCATCCGCATCGAGCACCTGAGCGCGATGAAGGACCAGGCCATCGTCTGCAACATCGGCCACTTCGACAACGAGATCCAGGTCGATGCGCTGGTCGCCTTCCCGGGCGTGAAGCACGTCAACATCAAGCCGCAGGTGGACAAGTACATCTTCCCCAACGGCAATGCGATCTTCCTGCTGGCCGAAGGCCGCCTGGTCAACCTGGGCTGCGCCACCGGCCACCCGAGCTTCGTGATGTCCAACTCGTTCGCCAACCAGACCCTGGCGCAGATCGACCTGTGGGCCAACAAGGGCACCTACGAGAACAAGGTGTACCTGCTGCCGAAGAAGCTGGACGAAGAAGTGGCCCGTCTGCACCTGGAAAAGATCGGCGTGAAGTTGACCACCCTGAGCCAGGAACAGGCCGACTACATCGGCGTGCCGGTGGAAGGTCCGTTCAAGCCGGATCATTACCGCTACTGATGCCGTGCGCGGGGTCGGATCCCTTTCCGCAGGAAAGGGCTCTGACCCCAGCAACGGATGCACACGGACGGGCGCCTTCGGGCGCCCGTTCTGCGTTGGCGTTCGGTCATCCGCCCTGCATCCATCCGACACAAAGGTGGTGTAGATCCACGCCACGCGTGGATGCTGTTCATTGGCCACACGCAGTAGTCTCAGTCAAGGCAACGCCTTCGCCCCGCGCTACGATTCCCCCATGACCCCGGCCATCAACCTGCTCAAGCGCGAGAAGATCGCCCATACCGTGCACAGCTACGTGCACGACGCCCATGCCGAATCCTATGGCGGCGAAGCCGTCGAAAAGCTGGGCCTGGACCCGGCACAGGTATTCAAGACGCTGCTGGCCAACACCGAAACACACGAACTGCTGGTAGCGATCGTACCGGTGGCCGGCCAGCTCGACCTGAAAGCACTGGCCGAGGCGGCCGGCTGCAAGAAGTGCGAGATGGCCGCCGTCGATGCCGCGCAGCGCGCAACCGGCTATCTGGTCGGCGGCATCAGCCCGCTTGGGCAGAAGAAGCGCCTGCGCAGTTTTCTCGACGCCAGCGCGCAGGCACTGCCCACCCTGCACGTCAGCGCGGGACGCCGCGGCCTGGAAGTGGAACTGGCCCCGGCCGACCTGCTGCACCTGACCGGCGGCCACTACGCCGCGATCGGCAGGCCCCGTTGATGCGCTGGCCCTGGTCCACATCGCCGCCACCGCGGCTGGACGATCCGCAGGCCGATGTGCTGCTGCAGGATCTGCTGTCGCGCGATGCCAGTCGTATCCATGCGGCCAGCAGCCGCGTGGCACGGTTGTTCAGCGCTACGACGCTGGATGCGCTGGCGCCGCAGACGGAGCGGATCGAGCAGGCCTGCCAGGGCGTGCAGCTTGGCGGGGCACTGGTCAGCAACGATGTGCACCTGAAAGCCGCACTGCGCCGCCTGCGCTATTGGCGTGAACGCAGCGGCTGCTTGTGCGCGCTGTATCCGGATTATCTGTTCTTCGACCCACGCCGTCTGATCGAACAGGGTCATGTGCGCTTGCTGGAACTCGGCGTAGCCGAGGACGGCTGGGGCGACCGTCATCGGGTGGCCTGCACCTGCTGCGGCCAGCACTGGGATGCCATCGATCGCGAGTACCACTACCCGTGGTGGGAGTGGACACCGATGGCGGGGACTTCGGCCGGCTAATCGCTCGCAAACGTGGCTGTGGCAGGCACCATGCTCATACGTGGGGTGCTGGAGGTCCCTCCCTCCCGTTTCCATCGCCATCCCAGCGCGGCCTTCACTGCCGCTTCGTCGAGCAGCGGATGACCGCTGGACCCCGCAACGATGACTGCTTCGGCGTGCCCCTGGTCATTCAACAGCACGCTCATGCTCACTTTGCCCTGCAGGTTGTCAGCGCGTGCAGCCGCCGGATAGCTCGGCATGGAAGCGCGGTCAAGACGCCAGCCAGCGGCATCCTGGACAACCTGCGACGTGCGTGCGGAGAGCGCGCAGCGCGAAGGCATCTGCAGTTCGAAGCCCGATGTTCCCTGCGTCGGCTGGGCGTTTGCCGGTTTGCCACATGCGATGAGGGAGATCGCCTCCAGCATGCGTTGCTGGCGTTGCAGCGCTGCTGCATCGCTCCCGGTTGCGCGGAACGTACAGCGCCCTCCGATACTGGATGCCTGCAACTGGTCGACACTGGCATCACGGACCGCCGCCGGCTCGGACAAGCTTCCGCAGGACGCGTCGGCGTCGTATCCCGCCGAGCAACCACCAGCGGCAAGCAGCACGGTCCCCAGCACAGCGCCCCGTGGGTTCATGCGTCCCATCATCATTCTGCACCTCCTGCGCCAATCTGCCGCCATCGTAGCGTGTTGTTGCGCGGCCGTTTCACAGCGTCCCGATCATGGGCGCCAGTTGGCGTTGTTCTCCCAGAACGCCACGGCACGCTGGTACGCCGCACGGTCCAGCGGCACGCCGGAGCCACCCTCCTCCACGCCCAGCGCATTGCGCATCATCGTGATCGGTGCCATCGGTACTTCTTCCGGTTCGGCGGTGTAGATGCAGCCGACGATGCCCCAGTCCGCATCAATGGGCGAGCCCTCCTTGGCCAACTGCTCGGCGCTGTACAGGATCACCACCAGGAAGTTCGCCCGCGGCGATTCCACGCCCTCGAACCAGCGCACCAGCACCGGCAGTTCGTCGCGGTTGCGCGCCTCGTAGCCACTGCGCAGCTGGTGCCGGTTGGCGTCGGTGATCGGCACGGTCAGGCAGCGCGTGCTGGTCCAGTTTTCATAGACGAACAGCTTGCAGAACGGTGCATAGCCATCGAGCACCTTCAGCGGCGGGTGCGCGTTGAGATGCGCCTGGAACTGCTCGGCACTGCAGTCCTGGATGGTGTTGCCGCGCGGTACGCGCGGGAACAGGCGGGGGCGGGCGAAATCGGTGAGGACGATGGACATGGCGCGGTGTGATCGAAGAATCCGCTGCACAGGGTAACCGCCCCCGGCGGTGCAGGGGGAGCAGGCCGAGAGTCACTGGCGTCCGCGGCGGACTTGCCCCACCCTACCTTCGACCTACCGCAGGGATTGCAGGCTCATGGATGCAGCACGCGCGTTGTCCCCTTCCCCTCGATCACGCCAACGGCCTCTGCTGAAGGCAGTAGCGGCTGTGCTTCTCGCTCCGCCCCTGCTGTTCGCTGCCGCCCTGATCTGGCCGTTGCCAGCGCCGCCGCCACCCGATGTCGGCAACAGCCGGGTGATCATCAATGCGCGGGTGGTGGACGTGCAGAACGGCGTTGCCAGCGCGCCCACCACTGTAACGGTGCGCAACGGCACCATCATCGCCATCGGCAATGGCCCCCACGACGCCACCTTGCACGTATTCGACGCCGGTGGCCGCTGGCTGCTGCCTGGCTTCTGGGACATGCATACCCACGCACTGCAGCTGTCTCCGCAACTGCAGTTCCCGTTGATGCTGGCCAACGGCATCACCGGCACCCGCGACATGATGGACTGCCCGCAGCCGACCGATCCGCTGATCGCCTGCGTCGCTGACAAGCGTCGCTGGAGCGCACAGGCCATCGCTGGCACGTTGACCGCGCCGCGATTCGTGCAGGTGGCCAGCTTCTACTTCGAAGACCCTGCGCTGGCACCACAGGACGCCGTCCGTCGCGCGCGTGAGTACGCCGAGCGCGGCGTGGATGCACTGAAGGTCTACAACCGGCTGCGCCCGGATACCTACCAACGGCTGGCTGCCGAGGCGCGGCAACTGCATCGTCCGCTGGTGGGCCACCTGCCCAGGGCGGTGGCGCTGGAAGAGGCACTGCAGGCCGGACAGCACAGCTTTGAACACGCGCATCTGTTCGTTCGCCACTGCTCCGGCTCCGCAGCTGCATGGCGCAGCGGGACGCTGGACGGTGAAGACCCGACAGCCTTGGCCGAGCACTTGGTGGACAGCTATGCGCCTGCAAGGTGCAAGGCCGCCTTCGCGCTGATGCAGGCCAGCGGCAGCGCCTTCGTGCCCACTCATGTCACCCGCGAGGAGGATGCCCGCGCGCGCGATCCGGGCTTCATCGATGATCCGCGACTGGCGTACCTCGATCCGCTTTCGCGCTGGGCCTGGCGCGACGACCTGCAGGCCACGGTCACCCGCCATCCAGGCCAACGTGGCGAGCGCGCACTGCACGCCTATTTCAATCATGGCCTGGCACTGACCGGCGCTGCGCACCGCGCCGGTGTTCCGGTGCTGGTGGGCACCGACACCGGGCTTGGCGGCTTCCGCTATCACGATGAACTGCAACTGCTGCACCAGGCCGGACTCAGCCAGGCCGACGTGCTGCGCGCAGCCACGTTGCACGCCGCACAGCACCTTCGCCTGCAGGCCCGGCATGGCAGTGTCGAGGTCGGCAAGGCGGCCGACCTGGTGCTGCTGGACGGCAATCCTCTGCTGGACATCGGCAACAGCCGGCGCGTGCATGCGGTGCTGCTGGCCGGCCACCTCTACGACCGTCCAAGGCTGGATGCACTGCTGGCCTACTCCCGCGCGCAGGCACGCTCACCTGCGGTGATGGCGCGGCTGCTGTGGGGATTCGTGACCAGCCCGGTCAGCGCGGAACTGTAGGATCGGCGGCTACAGCGCCATCCGCTCGCGCAGCTCCCGTGCCTGCCGCCGCGACACCTCCACTTCACTGCCATCATCCAGTGCCAGATCGTAACCATCGCCAATGCTCGGCGTGACCGCGCGAATGCGCCGCAGGTTGACCAGCGTGTTGCGGTTGGCACGAAAGAAAAGGTCCGATGGCAAGCGTGCTTCCAACGCGCTCAGGCTGCGGGCCAGCAATGCGTTCTGGTCGCGGAACCACAGCCGCGTGTAGTTGCCGTCCACCACCAGCCGACGGATCTCGGCAATGGACACGAACCAGCAGCGCTCGCCTTCGCGCACGAACACCTGGTCCTGCGCACCCAGCGTGCCGTGCACTGTGGGAGGTTCGGTATCCAACGCCGCATGATGACGCGCACGCTCCAGCGCTTCCAGCAGTCGCGGTGCTTCCACCGGCTTCACCAGGTAATCCAGTGCATTGGCCCGGAACGCGCGCACTGCGTAGGTGTCGTAGGCAGTGACGAACACCACCGAGGGCACCCTTTCCAACCCGTCCAGTACATCGAAGCCGGTACCGGAGGGCATCTGCACATCCAGCAACACCAGGTCCGGCGCCAGCGTGGCGATCGCCTCGCGCGCAGCAGGCACATCGTCGGCCTCGCCCACGCACTGCACCCATGGCAGCGACGACAGCAGCGTTCGCAGCTCCTGCCGCGCCAGCCGTGCATCATCGACAATCAACACACGCAGCGCGGCCGTCATTGTGGAATCTCCAGCAGCGCCTGCATGCGGTCGCCGATCGGCTGCAGGGCGAAACGGCCGCGCGTGCCAAGCTGCGCGCGCAGGTAGGCCAGTCCCACACCATGCCCTTGCGCAGGTTCGCCGCCAGTGCAGAGCGGGTTGTCCACCTGGAGGCGCAGCAGGTCATCTTCCAGCGACGCGCGGATATGTACCTCGCCGCCGCCCGCGCGGCTGGCAATACCATGTTTTATCGCGTTCTCCACCAACAGCTGCAATGCCATCGCAGGCAGTTGTGCCTGCACAGCCTCTGCGGCTATCTCCCGCCGCACCTGCAGACGCTGTTCGAAGTGGATCGCCTCGATAGCCAGATAGTCGTCGACCACTTCCAGTTCCTCGGCCAGGGTCACCTGCTCGCTGCGATTGTGGGCCAATGCGTGGCGCAGCGTGCGCGACAGGCGGGTGACCATGTCGCGGGCACGCTCGGGGTCTTCCAGAATCAGCGCTCGCAGGTTGTTCAATGCGTTGAACATGAAATGCGGATTCAGCCGCGCACGCAACGCATCGCGCTCCAGGGCGCTGCGCTCCGCCTCCACCCGCAATCGCGCCAGCTCGCTGTGGCGCGCGCGGCGCAAGCCATGCAGGCCCGCCCACAGTCCCGTCCACATCAAAAGGAACAGGGCGGTGTTCATCCAGTACAGCACGACCGACGACAGCTGATAGTCGGCACGCCCACCGGGCAACTGCACCCAGCCCAGGGCTAACGCCGGCAACAACAATGCCGCCGTCAGCGCCTGTGCAATGCTGGCGCCGACCACCACGCCAGTTGCCAGTTTCAACACCAGGCTGCCCAGACTGCCATCCCACCAGCGCTGCCGCAGTGCGACCGAACGCAGCACGCCGCTGCACAACCACAGGGAAACGGCAATGCTGAGGGAGATCAACACCACGCCGCTGAACAGCGTACCGCCGCCGATACGCACCCCCAGCCACAGGCTGTACGTCGCATAGCCTGCCCACGCCAGCGCGTTGAGGATCCAGAAGCGGCGGGATGGCGTGGTAGCGTCCATGAGCAGCCTTGGCGGTGGAGGAAAGGGCATACGGCGGTCAGGGATGTGCGGCGAGGAAGCGGCGCACCTGCGCCTGCAGCCAACGCGGATCATCCCACATCAGGAAGTGGTAACCCTGTGCGCTCATCTCGATCTGCACACCCGGCAGCTTCGCGTACTGCGCCTGGAACTGCGCACGGGTACTGGCTTCCGTACCCCCCATCGACTGATAAGCGGCCCAGCTGCCCAGCACCAGGACCGGCGTGTGGATGCCGGCGATGTCATCACGCAGATCGCGCACCAGCATGGAGTACATCGCATCGGCCATGCTCGTGCGATCACTGTCGCGCCCCCAACGCTGCAGCTCCGGCAGATGCTGGGTGCTGCGGGTCAGGGCTTTGGCAGTCGCATCGTTGCGTGCATTGAAGCTGGCCTCATCGGCCGCCAGCAGGCCTTCACGCAGCTGCCCGGCCATCATCCCCACGTTCTGCGCGGTGGCCTGCGGATTCATCACCGCCGCATAGAACGGCAGCGAATCAACGATCACCAGCGGACCGATGGTATCGGGTGCCTTCAGTGCCAGTTGCATCGCCAGCACACCCCCCAGGCTGTGGCCGATCACGGCAACCTTCGACAGGTGCCGCGCCTGCAGATAGCCCAGTAGTTCGTCGCGCATTGCCGGCAGGAAATCCGCCGGGCGCGGATCGGCAGGCGCCGCACCGGCAAAACCCGGCAGTTGCACCAGATGGCACTGCACGTCCTTCAGGGCCAGGCAGGTCTCACGCCAGACCTCCGCACTGCTGTTAAGCCCGGGAATCATCAGCAAGGGACGGCCCTTGCCGAGCACCTCGACCTGCACTGTGCCTGGAACGGCGGCCTTGTCGACGGCGGTGGCATGGGCCGGGCCTGAGCCAAGCACGGCCATCGCCAAGCCGATCATCGCCAGCCTGGCCAAGGCCTTCATCGCGTACCAGAGTGCCTGGAAGATCTTCATCGTCTGCTCCTTCATCGCGTGGGTGGTGCCGGGATTGGGACCAGCCTGGCTTGGCTTCCGGTGCCCCGGTTGCGATTACGGAGCAACGGCCCCTCAGCGGGGCGAACGGTCGCCAGCACGGGACGGCCTGACCCTACACGTTCACCGCACATCCATCTTGATGAAGCGATATACTGATCCGAACCCGACGCCACCGCCCGTGCCATGACCGCCATCAGCTTCGAGTTCTATCCGCCCAAGACCGATGAGCAGCGTAGCCAGCTGGACCGTGCCGCGGACAAGCTGAAGGCGTATGCCCCGGAGTACGTGTCCTGTACCTTCGGCGCTGGCGGCTCGACCCTCAGCTACACCTCCGAGACCGTGCGCCATCTCAACCAGCACCACGGCTTCGAGGCGGCCCCGCATCTGTCCTGCGTGGGTGGCACCCGCCAGGAGATCCGCGAGCTGCTCAAGCTGTACCGTGCCATCGGCTGCCGGCGCCTGGTCGCGCTGCGCGGCGACCTGCCGTCGGGCATGGGCTTCCCCGGCGACATGCGCTACGCCTCCGAACTGATCGCCTTCATCCGCGCCGAACACGGCGATGCCTTCCGCATCGAAGTGGGCGCGTATCCGGAAACGCATCCGCAGGCGCAGGACGCACTGCTCGACCTGAAGCACTTCAAGGCCAAGATCGACGCCGGTGCCGATGCGGCCATCACCCAGTACTTCTTCAATCCCGATGCCTACTTCCACTTCGTCGACGAAGTGCAGCGGCTCGGCGTGCAGGTGCCGATCACCCCGGGCATCATGCCGATCTCCAACTTCAGCCAGCTGCGCCGCTTCTCCGAACAGTGCGGTGCGGAAATTCCGCGCTGGATCAGCCGCAAGATGCAGGCCTACGGTGACGACGCCGAATCGGTGCGCGCCTTCGGCGCCGAAGTGGTGGCCAAGCTGTGCCAGCGCCTGGTCGAAGGAGGCGCACCGGGCCTGCACTTCTATACCTTGAACCTGGCCAAGCCGACGGTCTCGGTACTGAAGCTGCTGCAGGGCTGAAAAGTACGCTGTGTTATCGCAATCGGCGCTACGCTGCGTCGATGAAGCTCGTCCTGTCCCTGCTGCTGGTTCTGTTGCTGCTCGGCGTCTGCGCCGTTGCGCAGGCGCAGTCCACGCGCTTGAACCGATGCACCGATCCGCAGGGACAAAGTGTCTATACCGACCGCCCCTGCGACAGCCTGGGTGCGCAGTCCCGGCGGCCGCCACCAACGCCTTCCGGCAATACCCTGCAACGCGACGGCCTCGGCAGCAGCTGCCCACGTCGGCTGAGCGAACTGGTGCAGGCGCTGCACACGGCGGTCAGCATCGGTGATGTGAACCGGCTCTCTTCGCTGTACCTGTGGGGCGCGGTGTCCGATGCCGGCGCGCAGCGCATCCTTGGCCAGCTGGAATCGGTGGTTCGACGACCGCTGGTGGACGTGGTGCCGGTGTATCCGCGGCAGGATGTCGACGAGGGCGCGGGCCCTGGCGCGCAGGAATTGGAATCGGATACGGCACCTGCACCGACTGCAAGGCGCCCGGTCGGGTTGCGGTTGGAGCAGACCCTGCCGGGCAGCGCGACGCGAGCGGCGACGGTGCTTGGGCTGCGGCGGCAATATGGGTGTTTCTGGATTACGTTGTGAGCGGGGTCTGCTGAACCGCCATCCACGCATGGCGTGGATCTACTGGTCGCTGCGTGACGTGGGTCTGCTCATCCACGCATGGCGTGGATCTACTTGCTTGCGACCCCGTGTATCGCGCTACACCGGCCATAGTCCGCGGATGGCGGCGATACCCTGCCCGCCATGCCGGCGTGCCTCGGCCACATGCTGCGGTGTCATGCCGCCGAGCGCATAGATCGGCAGCGAGACCTGCGCGCGTAGCGCGGCGAAGGCCTCCCACCCCAACGGCATTGCATCGGGATGGCTCGCAGTGGCCTGCACCGGCCCCAGCACGGCGAAGTCGCAGCCCAGCCGCTGTGCGGCCAGCAGCTGTTCAAGGTCATGGCAGGAGGCCGCCACCAGCTGCCCGGCCGGCAGCGGGCGTTCCTGCAGCGACTGCAGCTGCTCGCTGCCCAGGTGCACTCCAACCCCCAGGGTACGCGCCAGTTCGATATCGCGGTTGAGCAGCCACTGCACACCGCGCCGATGTGCGCGTACGGCCTGCTCGATCACGCCCTGACGCTGCGGATGCTCGGCGGGCAAGCGCAGCTGGATGCGTTGCTGCCCCGAAGCCACCGCCTGCTGCAGCTGGCCGTGCCAACGCTGCAGGCCGCCCTCATCGATGTCCGGCGCAGGGGTGATCAGGTAGCAGTCCGGCTGGCGCAGTGCGGCCACCACCGGCAGGTCAGCCGGCGGCATTGAATAACGGACCAGCTTGTCCGGCGTCACCCAGGTGATGGCCTGGCCCTCGCGTCCACGCGGGGCGCCCTTCCAGCTGCGCACGTGGCGCACTTCCAGGGTCAGGTCCTTGTCCGGGTAGCGCTGCGGCACGTCCATGATCCACTCGCCCACCTCGGCCTCGATGCCCAGCTCCTCGTGCAGCTCGCGCACCAGCGCCTGTTCGGAGGTCTCACCGGGCTCGCGCTTGCCGCCCGGGAATTCCCAGAGGCCGGCCATGTCGCGGCTTTCGGTGCGGCGGTTGAGCAGGATACGACCGCGGGCGTCAGTGATGACGGCGGCAACGACGTGGATCGATCGTTTCGGGGAAGGCATGGGGGGAGCATGCCGAAAACCGGGGCACCGGCGCAATCGCCGAACGCTTCAAGGCCCAGAACAGGAAAGCCCCGCTTTCGCGGGGCTCTCCGGGGGGTCAGCTCAGCTGGCCGTGGCAGTGCTTGTACTTCTTGCCGCTGCCGCACGGGCACGGATCGTTGCGACCGATCTTGGGCTCGTCACGCTGCAGCTGCGCCACGCCCTGCTGGGCGGCCTCCACCTGCGCCGCCTCTTCGTCGGCACCGTAGCCGCCAGCGTCCTGGTGCTGGAACTGCGACTGGCTCAGGCGGGCCTCCACCTGCTGGCGCTCGGCTGCTTCCAGTGCCTGCACTTCCTCGTCGCTGCGGATGCGCACGCGGGCCAGCAGGGTCACCACTTCGCGCTTGACGTTCTCCAGCATGTCCGAGAACAGCTCGAAGGCTTCCTTCTTGTATTCCTGCTTCGGCTGCTTCTGCGCATAACCGCGCAGGTAGATGCCCTGGCGCAGATAATCCATGCGCGCCAGGTGTTCCTTCCAGCTCTGGTCGAGCACGGTCAGCATCACGTGCTTCTCCAGTGCGCGCATGGTCTCTTCGCCCACACCCGCTTCCTTCTCGGCGAAGTGCTGGTTGATGCGTTCCTGCACCTTGGCGGTGATGCCTTCGGCGTCCAGTTCCTCGTGCGACTTGACCAGATCGGTCAGCGACATGTCCACGCCGAAGTCCGACTGCAGGGTGGCTTCCAGGCCACGCAGGTCCCACTGCTCGTCCACCGAGTTCGGCGGCACGAAGCGGGCGACGATGTCGAAGATCACGTCGTCGCGGATGCCTTCGACGTTGTCCTTCACCGACTCGGCGTCCAGCAGTTCGTCGCGCTGGGCGTAGATCACCTTGCGCTGGTCGTTGTTGACGTCGTCAAAATCCAGCAGGTTCTTTCGGATGTCGAAGTTGTGGGCCTCGACCTTGCGCTGTGCCTTTTCAATCTGGCGGCTGACAAGGCGGTCCTCGATGACGTCGTCTTCCTTCATGCCCATCATGCGCATGGCCTTCTGCACCCAGTCGGAGGCGAAGATGCGCATCAGGTTGTCTTCCAGCGACAGGTAGAAACGGGACGAACCCGGATCACCCTGGCGGCCCGAACGGCCACGCAGCTGGTTGTCGATACGACGCGATTCGTGGCGTTCGGTGCCGACGATGTGCAGGCCGCCGGCCGCCTTGACCGCGTCATGGCGCTTCTGCCACTCGGCCTTGATCGCGGCCTTCTGTTCGTCGGTCGCGCCTTCGCCCAGCTCGTGGATTTCCGCTTCCAGCGAACCACCCAGCACGATGTCGGTACCACGACCGGCCATGTTGGTGGCGATGGTCACGGCGGCCGGACGACCGGCGTTGGCAACGATGGTCGCTTCGCGGTCGTGCTGCTTGGCGTTGAGCACTTCGTGCTTCACACCCGCCTTGCGCAGGTGCTCGGACAGCATTTCCGAGGTTTCGATCGAGGTGGTACCCACCAGCACCGGCTGCCCACGCTTGGCGCACTCTTCGATGTCGGCCAGCACCGCATTGAACTTGCCCTTGCGGTTGAGGAACACCTGGTCCGGGCTGTCCTTGCGGATGGTCGGGCGGTTGGTCGGGATCACCACCACTTCCAGGCCATAGATGCTCTGGAACTCGAACGCTTCGGTATCGGCCGTACCGGTCATGCCGGACAGCTTCTTGTACATGCGGAACAGGTTCTGGAAGGTGATGCTGGCCAGCGTCTGGTTCTCGCGCTGGACCGGCACGCCTTCCTTCGCTTCCACCGCCTGGTGCAGGCCATCGGACCAGCGGCGGCCGGCCAGGGTACGGCCGGTGAATTCGTCGACGATGACCACTTCGCCATCGCGCACGATGTAGTCCACATCACGCTGGTAGATGGCGTGCGCGCGCAGGGCGGCGTTGAGGTGGTGGACCACGGTCAGGTTCTGCGCCGCGTACAGGCCTTCGGTCTCGGCATCGAGGATGCCCGCTTCCACCAGCAGCTGTTCGGCGTGCTCCATGCCCGCTTCGGACAGGTGCACCTGCTTGCCCTTCTCGTCGACCCAGAAGTCGCCTTCGCCGTCTTCCGCTTCCTGCTTGACCAGGTTCGGCACGATGCGGTTGACGCGGATGTACAGCTCCGGGGAATCGTCGGCCGGGCCGGAGATGATCAGCGGGGTACGCGCTTCGTCGATCAGGATCGAGTCGACTTCGTCGACGATGGCGTAGTGCAGGCCGCGCTGGTAGCGGTCAGCCTTGGACAGCGCCATGTTGTCGCGCAGGTAGTCGAAACCGAATTCGTTGTTGGTGCCGTAGGTGATGTCCGAACCGTAGGCTTCACGCTTGTCGCTGTGCGGCATGCCCGGGTAGACCACGCCCACGCTCAGGCCCAGCCAGTTGTACAGCTTGCCCATCTGCGCGGCATCGCGGCGGGCCAGGTAGTCGTTCACGGTGACCACGTGCACGCCCTTGCCTTCCAGCGCGTTGAGGTACACCGGCAGGGTCGCCACCAGGGTCTTGCCTTCACCGGTGCGCATTTCTGCGATCTTGCCCAGGTGAAGCACCATGCCGCCGATCAGCTGCACGTCGTAGTGGCGCATGCCCAGCACGCGGCGACCGGCCTCGCGGCAGACCGCGAACGCTTCCGGCAACACCTTGTCCAGGGCTTCACCACCGGCGATGCGCTGCTTGAATTCCGGCGTCTTGGCCTGCAGCTGCTCGTCGGAAAGCTTCTCGATCTCCGGCTCCAGCGCATTGATCTTGGCGACGATGCGGTTGAGCTGGCGCAGCTGTCGTTCATTACGACTGCCAAATACGCGGGTAAGCAGGCTGTTGATCATTGAGGGAACCGGGTTGGATGGAAATGCCGCACGGCTCCGGGAAGGATCCGTCCGCCGCAAACGAATCAGGGCGCTTGGCGCCCTGTCGATGGCAACACCCATTGTAGCTTGGGATGGGCCGCTGGGGTTTCAACCCTGTGGCGGCATTGGCATCCGAACATTCCGGTAGTGCCGGCCGCTGGCCGGGTACGCGTCAGCGCATGCGCGCTGGCGCTCCCACGCTTCGCTGCGCGAACCGCGGGCCCCGCTTACCTGGTCTCCACACCCCCGCGCCTACGGCGCTGCCCCCGTACTCCGGGGGCGGTAGTGCCGGCCGCCGGCCGGCACCCCAAAGCGGAATCAGCCGCGGGTGATGCGCCCGACCGGGGTATTGCCGCCATCGCCGAGGAACTTGCGCGGGTTGACCACGTTGCCGTTCTCCCACACCTCGAAGTGCACGTGGGCGCCGGTCGAACGACCGGTGGAACCGGCCTTGGCCACTTCCTGGCCGGCACGGACGAGGTCGCCGACCTTCACCACCAGGCGCGAATTGTGCGCGTAGCGGGTGACGTAACCATTGCCGTGGTCGACATCGACCACGTTGCCGTAGCCGCCCTTGACCCCGGAGAAGCTGACCACGCCGTCGGCCACCGACATCACCGGGTCACCCACGCGGGCGTGGAAGTCCATGCCCTTGTGGGTGGCGGCACCGCGACCGAACGGGTCGGCGCGGGTACCGAAGCCGGACGTGACGTAGCTGTTGCGGATCGGCATGCGCGAGGGCACGGCGTTCTGCTGCAGCTGGTGGTCGAACATCAGCGATTCCATCACCGACAACTGGCGGCCTGAAGCAGCGAAGCGCTGCTCCAGCACCTGTAAGTCGGCGTTGACGTCCTTCACCGGGATGTCGGCGGTCGGGCCGCCGGCATCGCCGTCACCGAGGCCGGGGGTCTCGTTGAAGTCGAATTCGCCGTCTTCCAGCTTGCCCATCTGGGTCAGTCGCTCACCCAGGGCGTTCAAGCGGGTGGCCTGCGCCTGCAGCTCGCCGAGGCGGGCGGCCAGCGCGTTGACCTGGGTCTGCGCATCGCGCTGGACCTTGGCCAGCTCGGCCTCCTGGCGGTCGACCTTGGCCTGCAGGCGCGAATCATTGAGCGCACTGGCGCCAATGCCGCCGGCAAGGCCGATAATGCAACCTGCGCCGAGCACGCTGCCCAGCAGGGCTCGGGGGCGGTCCTCGAAATAGAACCGCAAACGCGTGAGCGCCGATTTGGCCTGTCCTTCACGCGTTTTGATTACGATCTTTTTAAATGCCATCAGTGAGTTTTCATGTCTGAGCCGAAATCCAGCGTTCGTCCCGCATCCAGACCGAAACCGGCCCTGGATGCAGTGATGGCGGACAAAAGCGGGAACCCGCTGCGGCGTGCCCTATGGCTCGACGCGCTGGACCGTCAGTTGCGCCCCCAGTTGCCGCCACCTCTGCGCAGCCGTTGCCGGCTGGCCAATGTGGACGGGGAACACCTCGTTTTTCTCGTCGAGTCCCCGGTCTGGCATGCCAAGTTGCGGCTTGCCGAAGCCCAGTTGCTCGACGCGGCCCGGTCCATCGGGCTGAAGGCCACCAAGGTGACCGTCAAGACTGCGTCTCCCACTCCCACGCGCTCCCCAGCGCTCGACAACCGGAATGGACCCCACGCAGTTTCAGCCGCCACGCACAAAGGGCTACGCGACGCCTTGGCAGCTCTGCAGGACCTTCCTTCGAAACCGAAGCGGGAAACCTGAAAGCAGCGGAGCGTCCTGCTCCACTCCCCGTCGCGCGTGTCACCGCAGCGTGAAACATTTCGGGGGCCGGGTCGCATCCTAGCTGGCCCCGGTGGGCCAGTCGTTAGATTGTTGTTAAAACAACGTTAAATTCAGGCTTCGGATCCAACAGGTTCACAAAACCGTGACCTCGGCCCGGCCGTCGCGTCACCCACTGCGCCAGCGCCTTAACTAAGGTCGGAAACGCAAACGCCGCCCTGGAAGGCGGCGTTTTTGTCTTTCAAATCAATAGCCTGTGGAATCAAGCATAGGCCGGCGTGGCATACACCACGGGGTCCGCAACCGCCGGCGAGTCGTAAGTGACCCATTCCCAAGCGGTAGCATCGGCCATCAATGCCCGTACCAGCTTGTTGTTGAGCGCGTGACCGGACTTGAAGCCCTCGTAGGCACCCAACACCTGGCCGCCGGCCAGATAAAGGTCGCCGATCGCGTCGAGGATCTTGTGGCGCACGAATTCGTCCGCGTAGCGCAGGCCGTCTTCGTTGAGCACGCGGAACTCATCGAGCACGATGGCGTTGTCCATCGAACCACCCAGGCCGAGGTTGCGCTCGCGCATGTATTCCAGGTCGCGCATGAACCCGAAGGTGCGCGCACGGGAAATTTCCTTGGTGTAGGCCATCGTCGAGAACTCGATTTCCTGGCGCGACTGCTTGGCCGGGATCATCGGGTGGTCGAACTGGATGGTGAAGCCCAGCTTGTAACCCTCGTAGGGCGTGAAGCGGGCCATCTTGTCGCCCTCGGTCACTTCCACGGTCTTCAGTACGCGGATGAAGCGCTTGGGCGCGTCCTGTTCCACGATGCCTGCCGACTGCAGCAGAAACACGAACGGGCCGGACGAACCGTCCATGATCGGCAGCTCGGCCGAGGACAGTTCGACGATGATGTTGTCCACACCCAGGCCGGCCAGGGCCGACATCAGGTGTTCGACGGTCTGGATCTTGGCGTCGTTGCAGGTCAAGCCGGTGCACAGCGTCACTTCGGTGACCAGCTCAGCCTTCGCAGGCACTTCCACCACCGGGTCCAAGTCCACGCGCCGGAACACGATGCCATGGTTGACCGGCGCCGGGCGCAGGGTCATGTAGACCTTGTCGCCGCTGTGCAGGCCTACGCCGGTGGCGCGGATCGTGTTCTTGAGGGTGCGTTGCTGGATCATGGGGGGACGGCCGGAAGTGACACATTAGATTAACACGCAGGGTCCCCTACCCCGGCTGAAACGCCGGCAGGACACACCGGCGCGCCGGTAGGACGCGCGTGAAGCAGGGCGGCCGGGCCCATCCTGGCCCGGCGCCCGCGTTTTCAGGACATGGTGGCGCAACCCGGGGGGGACAAGCCCCGGGCAGCGTCGATCAGTCCGCCTGGCGGCGCAGGAACGCCGGGATGTCCAGGTAATCGTTCGGCAGTTCCGCCGCGGCCGGGGCCGAGGAGGCCGGAGCCGACGGGGTGGAAGCTGCAACGCTGTCGCTGCTGGCCCGACGCAGGCCCAGGCCCATGCCGCCGACAGCCTTGGACACCGCATCGCCGCCGTTGTCGAACTCGCCGAACTCCGGCTGGCCGGTGGTGGCGTTGCGGACCAGCTTGATCGGTGCACGCTCGCCCGGACGCTGGGTCTTGCTGGCCGAGACGCGGTTCAGACCCGTGGCAACCACGGTCACGCGCACTTCGTCCTGCATGTCCGGATCGAGCACGGTACCCACCACCACGGTCGCGTCTTCCGAAGCGAAGCCGTCGATGGTGCGGCCGATCTCGTCGAACTCGGCCATGGTGAAGTCGGCACCGGCGGTGATGTTGACCAGGATGCCGTTGGCACCGGCCAGGTTCACATCGTCCAGCAGCGGGTTCTGGATGGCCGACTCGGCTGCGGCCTGCGCGCGATCATCGCCGCGGGCGGTACCGGTGCCCATCATCGCCAGGCCCATTTCGGACATGACGGTGCGCACGTCGGCGAAGTCGACGTTGATCAGGCCCGGACGCACGATCAGGTCGGCGATGCCCTGCACGGCGCCCTGCAGCACGTCGTTGGCGGCACGGAAGGCCTGGATCATGGTCGCGTTGCGACCCAGCACGGTGATCAGCTTCTCGTTGGGGATGGTGATCAGCGAGTCGCAGTGCTGGCTCAGCTCTTCGATGCCCTTCAGCGCGACCTGCATGCGGCGACGGCCTTCGAACGGGAACGGCTTGGTGACCACGGCCACGGTCAGGATGCCCATTTCCTTGGCCAGCTGTGCCACCACCGGCGCAGCGCCGGTACCGGTGCCACCGCCCATGCCCGCGGTGATGAACACCATGTCCGCACCCTGCAGCGCGTCCATGATGCGCTCACGGTCTTCCAGCGCGGCCTGGCGGCCGACTTCCGGATTCGCGCCTGCGCCCAGGCCCTTGGTGACATTGGTACCCAGCTGCAGCTGCAGCTTGGCACCACAATTCTTGATGGCCTGCGAGTCGGTGTTGGCGGTGATGAATTCCACGCCATCCACTGCCGAGTTGACCATGTGTGCCACGGCATTGCCGCCGCCGCCACCCACGCCAACCACCTTGATCACCGCATTGGGTGCCATCTTTTCGATCAGTTCAAAATGCGCCATGTCCGTGTCCTCGTTGTATCCGCTTTCGATTGCATGGGCGTTCGGGCGTCCTGCCTTCGTGCTGCATGCCGTCGTTGCGGCTGTGTGGGTTATGTGTTGCCGGTGTTGCGTCGTGTTGCCGGTGTTGCTGCCGGGCGAGCCCGGGTAGTGCAGGTTCCGCGTCAGAATTCGCCGCGGAACCAGGTCTTCAACTTCTTGAACATGCTTCCGGCGCGGCCAGTCGGCAGAGACGGCCGGCGCGGATGTTCGATCTGGCTGCCCATCAGCAGCAGGCCCACGCCGGTGGCATGCACCGGGTTGCCCACCACTTCGCCCAGCCCGGTGACGTGCTGCGGGATGCCCACGCGTACCGGCATCTGCAGCATTTCCTCGGCCAGTTCGACCACGCCTTCCATCTTCGAGGCACCACCGGTCAGCACCATGCCGGCGCGCACCAGTTCCTCGAAGCCGGAGCGGCGCAGTTCGGCCTGCACCATTTCGAAGATCTCTTCGTAGCGGCCCTGCACTGCCTGCGCCAGCGCGTGGCGCGGCATGCGGCGCGGCGGACGATCACCGACCGACGGCACCTGGATGCTCTCCTCGGCGGTGGCCAGCTGGGCCAGGGCACACGCGTAGCGCACCTTGATCTGCTCCGCTTCCGGGGTCGGCGTGCGCAGCATGTGCGCGATGTCGTTGGTCACGTGGTCGCCGGCGATCGGCAGCGAGGCGGTGTGGCAGATCGCACCCTGCACGAACACCGCGATGTCGGTGGTGCCGGCGCCCATGTCGACCAGCACCACGCCCAGCTCGCGCTCGTCGGCGGTCAGCACCGCCACGCTGGAAGCCAGCGAGGACAGCACCAGGTCGTCCACCTGCAGGCCGCAGCGCTGCACGCACTTGCTGATGTTGGCGGCGGCCGACTGCGCGCACACCACCAGGTGCGCATGCACCTCCAGGCGCACGCCGGTCATGCCGACGGGATTGCGGATACCTTCCTGCGAGTCGTCCAGCACGTACTCGCGCGGGATCGCATGCAGGATCTTCTGGTCGGCCGGAATCGCCACCGCCTTGGCCGCATCGAGCACGCGATCCAGGTCGCCCCAGGTCACTTCGCCGTCGCGGATCGGCACGATGCCGGGCGAGTTCTTGCACTGCACGTGGTTGCCGGAGATGGAGGCATACACCGAGCGGATCTCGCAGCCGGCCATCAGCTCGGCTTCTTCGACCGCGCGCTGGATCGATTGCACGGTCGATTCGATATCCACCACCACGCCGCGCTTGAGGCCGCGCGACTCGTGCGAGCCGATGCCGATCACTTCGATCGGGTTGCCCGGCGAATACTCGCCCACCAGCGCCACCACCTTGGAGGTGCCGATATCCAGGCCGACGATCAGCGATTTGTCACCCTTGCGATTCATGTTCTTTCCTGCGTCCTTCTTGCCGGGGTGCCCGGTGCATTGGCCGGGGCGGCCGGAGTGCCCCAGCTCAGCGTGAAACCATTGGTATATCGGAGGTCGGCGCGCTCGATCGGCGCAGCCTGGTTGGCCAGCTGCGGCAGCACGCGCACGAAGCGCTGCAGGCGCGAACGCGCGTCGTCGCGGCCGACCACCACTTCAGTGCCGTTGCTCAGCAACAGCGACCAGCTGCCGCGGGCGTCCATGGTCAGCCGGCGTACGTCGACGCCAGCCGGCGCGAACAGCGCGCGCGAATCGTTGTAGAGCTTGACCACTTCTTCGGTCTGGCTATCCGGGCCATCCAGCTCGGGCAGCTGCAGGTCGGCCAGCTTCTTCGGCGTGGGGAACAGCTTGCCCTGCTCGGACAGCAGGCGATCTTCGCCCCAGCGCGCGAACGGCTTGTGCTCGACCAGCGTCACTTCCAGCACGTCCGGCCACTGCTTGCGCACCTGCGCGCTTTCCACCCACGGCAGCTTTTCCAGTGCGTCCTGCGCGTCCTGCAGCTTCACCGCGAAGAAACCGGCATGTGCATACGGCAGCAGCACCTGCTGCAACTGCTCCGGCGGCACCCGCTTGAACTCACCGTGCACGCGCAGCTTCGCCAGCGGCCAGCGCTCGGCGCCGACCCAGCCATTGACCACGGCCACCACCGGCAGTGCAACCACCGACAGTGCCAACAGCCAGACAAAGATACGCAGCACCGCGTTCATGCGTGCGATGCCTCCAGGGTCTGTTCCAGCACGCGCCACACCAGCTCCTCGAAGCTGATGCCGGCCTGCCCGGCCGCCTTGGGCACCAGCGAATGGCTGGTCATGCCCGGCGCGGTGTTCACTTCCAGCAGGAAGAAGCGGCCGCTGACGCGGTCACGCATCACGTCGACGCGACCCCAGCCACGGCAACCGGCCGCGCGGAAGGCAGCCAGCGCGATGCGGCGGATCTCGTCTTCGTCATCACCGTCCAGGCCCGGGCACAGGTACTGGGTGTCTTCGGCGATGTACTTGGCGTTGTAGTCATACCACTGGCCCTTGGGCACGATGCGGATCGACGGCAGCGCGACATCGCCCAGGATGGCGACGGTCAGTTCGTCACCGACCACCATCTGTTCCATCAGCAGCTGGCCGTCGTAACGCGCGGCCAGGGCCACGGCTTCGTCCAGGCCGGCGTCGTCGGTGACCCGGCTGATGCCCACGCTGGAACCTTCGTTGGCCGGCTTGACCACCACCGGCAGGCCGAGCTCGGCCGCCAGCGTGTGGACATTCTTTTCGGCCGCTCCCGGCATCCTGCCTCCCGCGGCACTCGTACCTCCGTGTACTTCGCGGTACTGCGGGGTCGGCAGGCCCAGTGACAGCCACACCTGCTTGGTGCGGATCTTGTCCATGCTCAACGCCGAGCCCAGTACGTTGGAGCCGGTGTACGGCACGCCGAAGGCCTCCATCAGGCCCTGCACGATGCCGTCCTCACCACCACCATTGTGGCCGTGCAGGATGTTGAACACGCGATCGATGCCGCCGGCCGCCAGCGCCTTGGCCAGCGCCGGAATGCCATCGATGGCGACGGCGTCGACGCCGCGCGACTGCAGCGCTTCGAGTACGTTGCGGCCCGAATCCAGCGACACTTCGCGTTCGCTGGAGCTGCCACCGAGCAGCACGGCGACGCGGCCGAACACGGCCGGATCGGTGCTGCGCAGCGGCGGGAAGGTCAGCGTGCTCACGCCTCGCCCTCCGCCTTGAAGCCTTCCACTGCAATGTGGCTGGCAACGGCGCCGATGTCGCCGGCCCCCATCATCAGCAGCAGATCACCGTCCTGCAGCACGTCCGGCAGCACGGTGGCGAGTTCGGACGCCTTGCCGACCACCACCGGCTCACTGCGGCCACGCGCACGGATGGCGCGGGCCAGCGCATGCGAATCGGCACCGGCGATCGGCTCTTCACCGGCCGGATAGACCTCGCTCAGCACCAGCGCATCGACGCTCGACAGCACCGCTGCGAACTTGTCGAACTGATCGCGGGTACGGCTGTAGCGGTGCGGCTGGAAGGCCACCACCAGGCGCTTGTCGGCCCAGCCGCCGCGTGCAGCGGCGAACACGGCTTCCAGCTCGCTCGGATGGTGACCGTAGTCGTCGATGATGCGGACCTTTGCACCAGTGGCGGTGGTCACTTCGCCCAGATCGTTGAAGCGGCGACCGACGCCAGCAAAGCTGGCCAGCGCACGCGCGATCGTGTCCGGAGACACCCCCAGCTGCCAACCCACCGCCGCAGCGGCCAGCGCATTGAGCACGTTGTGCTTGCCCGGCAGCGCCAGCACCACTTCCTGGCTGGTGCCCTGCGGCAGGCGCAGGGTGAAGCGCATGCGCGAACCTTCCTGCACCACGTTCTCGGCGCGCACGTCGGCCTGCGGGCTCATGCCGTAGCTCATCACGTGGCGCGGGGTCTTGGCGGCCAGTGCGGCCACTTCCGGGTCGTCGATGCACAGCACCGCAAGGCCGTAGAACGGCAGGCGCTGCAGGAACTCGGCGAACGCCGCCTGCACGCGGGCGAAGTCGTTGCCGTAGTTCTCCAGATGATCGGAATCGATGTTGGTGATGATCGACATCAACGGATTCAGGCGCAGGAAGCTGCCGTCGCTTTCGTCGGCCTCGGCCACCAGCCACTGGCCACCGCCGAGCTTGGCGTTGGCACCCGCCGCCAGCAGCTGGCCACCGATCACGAAGGTCGGGTCCAGCCCACCCTCGCTCAGCACCGCAGCGGTCAGGCTGGTGGTGGTGGTCTTGCCATGGGTACCGGCCACGGCGATGCCGCGGCGGAAGCGCATCAGTTCGGCCAGCATCGCCGCGCGCGGCATGATCGGAATGCGCTGGCTGCGCGCTTCCATCAGCTCCGGGTTGTCTTCGCGGATCGCGCTGGAGACCACCACGCAATCGGTGCCCAGCACGTTGGCAGCGGAATGGCCGCGCATGATGCGCGCGCCCAGGCCGGCCAGGCGACGGGTGGCAGCGTTGTCGGCGTTGTCCGAACCGGACACTTCATAACCCAGCGTCAGCATCACTTCGGCGATGCCGCTCATGCCGGTGCCGCCGATGCCGACGAAATGCACGCGCGGGAACGCGCGCACCAGATCGTTGGTGTCATGCAGGCGGCGGATCATGCGCGGCCTCGCGCAGGGCAGGCGCTGGAGCGTGCCTTCTTCATACAGCTTCCTCGAGAATGATATCGGCGATGCGCTCGGCGGCATCGACCTTGGCCAGGGCACGCGCGGCTTGCGCCATCTGCATGCGGCGGGCGGGATTTTCGGACAGATCACGCAGCAGCGCGGCAATGCCGTCTGCCAACGTTTCGTCCTGCTTCAGCAATACGGCCGCATCGCGCTCGACCAGGTACTCCGCATTGCGGGTCTGGTGATCGTCGACAGCAGCGGGGAATGGCACCAGCACGCTGCCGATGCCGACCGCGCAGAGTTCGGCCAGCGTGGACGCGCCGGAACGGCATACCACCAGGTCGGCCCAGGCGAAGGCTTCGGCCATGTCGGCGATGAACGGTGTGACCTCGCCCTGCACGCCGGCCTTGGCATAGGCCTCGACCGCTTCGGCATGCAGCTTCTCGCCGCTCTGGTGACGCACCACCACCGGCACCTGCGCACCCAGGCTGGCCAGTGCCTGCGGCACGCCACTGTTGAGCGCGCGGGCACCCTGGCTGCCGCCCAGCACCAGCAGGCGCAGCGGACCGCTGCGATCGGCCAGCCGCTGCTGCGGCGGCGCGACGGCGGCGATTTCGGCGCGCACCGGATTGCCCACGAACTCCTCGCGTGCAGCGAAGGTGCCCGGGAAACCGGTCAGCAGGCGGCGCGCGTAGCGCGACAGGATGCGGTTGGTCAGGCCCGGCGCGCGGTTCTGTTCGTGCACGATCAGTGGCAGGCCGTGCAGGCGCGCGGCCATGCCACCGGGGCCGGAAGCGAAGCCGCCGAAGGCGACCACCGCACGCGGCTGGCGATCACGGATGATCAGGCCGGCCGCACGCAGCGCGCGCATCAGGCGCCACGGCGCGGCCAGCAGAGCCAGCTTGCCCTTGCCGCGCAGACCGGTGATGGCCAGCGTATCAATGTGGATGTCGTGCTGCGGAACCAGGCGGGTTTCCATGGCGCCATCAGCGCCCATCCAGGTGACCGGCACGCCACGCGCGCGCAGCACGCGGGCCACGGCCAGGCCCGGGAAGATGTGCCCGCCGGTACCACCGGCCAGGATCATCACCGGCCGGTTGTTGTTCTGGGCCGCGCTCATCCGAGCCTCCCGAAGGTGGGTTCGACGCGCGACTGCAGGCGGCTGGTGCCACGCACGGCGGCCGGCTCGGCCGCGGCCGGTTCGGCAGCCATCGGCACGTTCTTCGCCACCGGTGCAGCAGAAGGCTCGGCGGCGGCAGGGCCGGCAACATCGTCGGCGGCGCCCATGCGCACGGCCTGGCGGCGCTCGGCGCGCTTCAGTTCATAGGACACGCGCAGCAGCAGGCCCATCGCAACGCAGGTCATCAGCACCGACGAACCACCCGACGAAATCAGCGGCAGGGTCAGGCCCTTGGTCGGCAGGATGCCCAGGTTCACGCCGATCGAAACGAAGGTCTGCATGCTGATCCACAGGCCGATGCCGAAGGCGATGTAACCGGAGAAGTGGCGCTTCATTTCCACGCAGCGCATGCCCAGCCAGAAGGTTCGGCCGACCAGCAGCGCGTACAGGGCCACGATCACGCAGGTGCCCAGGAAACCGAATTCCTCGGCGGTGACCGAGAAGATGAAGTCGGTGTGCGCCTCGGGCAGGTAGTACAGCTTCTGCACCGAATTGCCCAGGCCAACGCCGGTCCACTCGCCGCGGCCCACCGCCATCAGCGCGTTGGACAGCTGGTAGCCGTCGCCCTGCTGGTCGGCCCACGGGTCGAGGAAGGAGGTGATGCGGCGCATGCGGTACGGCTCGATGATCGCCAGCGCGCTCATGCCGACCAGACCGATCACCACCGGCATCGACATGCGCGGCATGTTCACCCCGCCCAGCACCAGCATGCCGGCGGTGATCGCCAGCAGCAGGGTGGACGAGCCGAAGTCGGGCTGCAGCAGCAGCAGCACCACCAGCGCACCGGCCACGCCCAGCGGCTTGAGCATCGCCGGCCAGGTCGCGTTGACCTCGTCGCGGAAGCGCACCAGGTAGCTGGACAGCCAGACGATGTAGAGCACCTTCACCGCTTCGACCGTCTGGAACTTGGAGATGCCCAGGTTGATCCAGCGGCGGGCACCGTTGACGCTGCTGCCCAGACCGGGCACGAACACCACCACCAGCAGCGCGAAGCAGCCCAGCAGCAGCATCTGGTTGTACTGCTCGATGGTCTTCAGCTCGGTACGCGCGGCGAAGATGGCCAACACGATGCCGACCGCCAGGAAGATCAGGTGGCGGTTGAGGTAATAGAACGGGCTGCTCATCAACGCGATCGAGCTGGACGCCACCATCACCACGCCCAGCCCGGTGAGCGCGATCATCGCGCCGAGCAGCCACTTGTCGTAGCTGCCACCGATGGCCTCAAGGCGTGTTGCCTGGTGCGACAGGTCGTTCATCAGCGTACCTTCAACGTGGCCAGGCCGATCAGCACCAGCACGACGGAGATGATCCAGAAGCGCACGATCACGCGCGGCTCCGGCCAGCCCTTCAGTTCGAAGTGGTGATGGATCGGCGCCATGCGGAACACGCGCTTGCCGGTCAGCTTGAACGAGGCGACCTGGATCATCACCGACAGCGTTTCGATGACGAACACGCCGCCCATGATCACCAGCACCAGTTCCTGGCGGGTGATCACCGCGATGGTGCCCAGCACCGCGCCCAGCGACAGCGCGCCGATATCGCCCATGAACACCATGGCCGGATAGGTGTTGAACCACAGGAAGCCCAGCCCCGCGCCGGCGATCGCCGCACAGATGATGACCAGCTCACCGGCGCCCGGAATCTGCGGGATCTGCAGGTAGTTGGCGAACACCGCGTTGCCCGACGCATAGGCGAACACGCCCAGCGCGCAGGCCACCAGCACCGTCGGCATGATCGCCAGCCCGTCCAGGCCGTCGGTCAGGTTGACCGCGTTGGAGAAGCCGACGATCCAGAAATAGGCGATGGCCACGAAGCCTATGCCGGCCAGCGGCAGCGCCACCGACTTGAACATCGGGATGTAGAAGGTCAGCGCCGCCGGTACGTCGGCGGTCTGGAACAGGAAGATGCCCGCAGCCAGGCCGAAGATCGACTGCAGCAGATACTTCCAGCGCGACTTCAGGCCGTTCGGGTCGCGACGGACGATCTTGATCCAGTCGTCGTACCAGCCGATGGCGCCGAAGCACAGCATCACCGCCAGCACCAGCCACACGTAGCGGTTGCGCAGGTCGGCCCACATCAGCACCGACAGGGTGACGGTGAGCAGGATCAGCGAACCACCCATGGTCGGCGTGCCGGCCTTGGAGAAATGGGTCTGCGGACCATCGGTCCGGATCGGCTGGCCGCCCTTGAACTGGGCAAGCTTGCGGATCATCGCCGGGCCGAGCCACAGCGACAGGAACAGCGCCGTCAACGCGGCAAGGATGGCGCGGAACGTCTGGTAGTTGAACAGCCCGAACAGGCTCTCCAACTGCTGCAACCATCGAGCCAGTTCATACAACATGCGGGGATTCCTCTCCTTGCGCCAGCAGCGCTTTGACAATCGTGTCCATGGCGCTGCCACGGGAACCCTTGACCAGGCAGCGCACGCCGGCGTGCAGCGCTTCCTTCAGCGCCTGCGACAGCGCGTCATGGGTGGTGAAATGATGTCCGCCCTCGCCAAACGCAGCGGCGGCAGCGGCGCTGAGCGGGCCCAGCGCATACAGGCGCTTGAGGCCGGCGGCACGCGCGCGGATGCCCGCCTGTGCATGCAGCGCCTCGGCGTCGGCGCCCAGCTCGCGCATGTCACCCAGCACCAGCCAGCCCTCTTCCGGGGCGGCGGCCAGTGCGTCGATGGCGGCGGCCAGCGAACCAGGGTTGGCGTTGTAGCTGTCGTCCACCAGCACCGCGCCGTTGTGCAGCTGATGGGCGATCTGGCGGCCCGGCACCGGCTGCGCTTCCGCCAGGCCGGTGGCCACCAGTGACAGCTCGATGCCGGCGGCAAGCGCCAGGCTGGCGGCGGCCAGCGCATTGCTGATGTTGTGGCGGCCCGGCAGGCCCAGCACCACGCCCGCCTCGCCCATCGGCGTGACCAGGGTGAAGCGGCTGCCCTGCGCACCGGCGCGGATGTCGCGCGCGGTGACGTCGGCGGTGTGTTCCAGGCCATAGCGCAGCACCCGGCAACGTGCCGGGGTACCGATGAAATGCTGTTCGAACCAGCGCCCGTAGGCATCGTCGGCGTTGATCACGGCCACGCCATCGGCCGGCAGTGCGGCGTAGATAGCGCCCTTGGTCACCGCCACGCCGAGCAGGCTGCCCATCCGCTCCAGGTGGGCCGGGGCGATGTTGTTGACCAGGGCATAGCGCGGGCGCGCGATGTCGGTCAGGTAGGCGATGTCGCCCGGCTTGCCAGCGCCCATCTCGTAGACGGCGTAGTCGGCATCTTCCGGTGCGTCGATCACCGCCAGCGGCAGGCCGATCTCGTTGTTGCGGTTACCCGGGTTGGCGTAGACCACCTTGTGCGCGTGCTGGGCCACCTGCTGCAGGATCGCCAGCAGCAGGCTCTTGACGCTGGTCTTGCCGTTGCTGCCGGTGATGGCGAATAGTTCGGTCGTACGGTCGCGCTGCATGCCGGCGGCGATCTTCGCCAGCGCGCGCTCGCTGTCGGCCACCAGCACCTGCGGCAGGTCCAGCGGCAGCAGGCGCTCGACCAGCAGCGCGCTGGCGCCACGTGCCTGCGCGTCAGCGGCGAAGTCATGGCCGTCGAAGCGTTCGCCACGCAGCGCCACGTAAAGGCTGCCCGGGCCAAGGCTGCGGGTATCGTTGCTGATGGCGTCGATGGCCACGTCGTCGCCGTGGATCTCGCCACCGGCCCAGTGTGCGATCAGCGAAAGCAGGGTGCGCTTCATGCGGCGCCCTCCCCGGCCTGAGCGGCCAACACACCGGCCTTCGCAGCCAGCGCGGCGGCCGATACTTCGGTGTCGTCGAAGTCATGCCGCACGCCATTCACTTCCTGATAGGGCTCGTGGCCCTTGCCGGCGATCAGGATGATGTCGCCGGCACCGGCGCGCTTCACCGCCAGGCCGATCGCACGCGCGCGGTTGCGCTGCACGGTCACGGCCGAGGCATCGGTGAAACCGGCCAGGATGTCGGCCACGATCACGTCGCCGTCTTCGCCACGCGGGTTGTCGTCGGTGACGATGACCTGGTTGGCCAGGCGCTCGGCAATGGCAGCCATCTGCGGGCGCTTGCCGGTATCGCGCTCGCCACCGCAGCCGAACACGCAGAACAGCGTGCCCTGCAGGTGGCCGTGCAGGCTGTCCAGCGCCTGTTCCAGCGCGTCGGGCGTATGTGCGTAATCAACCACCACGGTCGGCAGGCCATCTTCGCCGCCCAGGCGGTTCATGCGGCCACGGATCGGCTGCAGTGCCGACAGCACCTCGGCGATGCGCGGCAGCGGATGCCCCAGCGCATGCAGGCTGCCGGCCACGGCCAACAGGTTGTCCACGTTGAAGCGGCCCAGCAGCGGCGACTGCACTGCAGCGCGCTGGCCGTCGATGACCAGTTCGAAACCGATGCCGCGGCCATCCAGCTGCAGCGCTTCGGCGCGCACGCTGGCACCGTCGGCACCACGCGAGCTCAGGCCAATGGCCTGCACGCCCGCCGGCAGGCCGGCGAACAGCTGGCGACCGAACGCATCGTCAAGATTGATGACCGCCGCCTTCAGGCCCGGGCGATGGAACAGCCGCGCCTTGGCCGCGCCGTAGCTGGCCATGTCGCCGTGGTAGTCAAGGTGATCGCGGGTGAGATTGGTGAACACCGCCACGTCGTAGTGCACGGCATCCACGCGGCCCTGGTCCAGCGCATGCGAGCTGACTTCCATCGCCACCGCGCGCGCGCCATCGTCGCGCAGCTGCGCCAGCAGTGCATGCATCTGCAGCACCAGCGGGGTGGTGAAACCGGTCGGCTCGACCGCACCATAAAGTCCGGCGCCCAACGTGCCGATACTGCCACTGGGCGTACCGAGCAGGTGCCAGGCCTGGGCCAGCAGCTGCACGGTGGAGGTCTTGCCGTTGGTGCCGGTCACGCCAACCATGGTCATCGCCCGCGAAGGCGCGCCATGGAACTGGTCGGCCATCGCCCCCAGACGCGCACGCAGGTCCGGCACGGCGATGGCATCGGCCGGCGCAGGCAGTTCAGCGGGCGCCGGCGCTTCAAACAGGATCGCGCCGGCACCGGCTGCGCGCGCCTGCTCGACAAAGCCCAGGCCATGCGCGCCGAAACCGGCGATGGCGACGAAGGCATTACCGGGGCGCACGGCACGGCTGTCCAGCACCAGGCCGGTCAGAACGGGATCATGGCCCGCCAGGGCCACGTCCGGAAGCAACTGCGAAAGCAACATCGAAGGGCTCATTGCGTGCCTCCCGTCGCGGGCGGCACATGGGATTGCGCGCTGGGCAGCGCGGCATCGAATTCAGCGGCGGCATCCACCGGCAGTGCGGCTTCGGCCGGCGGTACCGGCAGCACCGAGGCCGAATGCCCGATCTTTCCGGACTGCTGGGCAGCCAGCCACGACTGCAGGTCATCCAGCGGCACGTCCATCAGGCGCAGGGTGCCTTCCATCACGTTGTGATAGACCGGCGCCGACACCAGGCCGCCGTAGAACTTGCCGCCCTGCGGATCGTTGATGACGATGACGGTGGCAAAACGCGGATTGGTGGCCGGCACCACGCCGGCGAACAGCGCGTTGTAGTGGCCGCGCTCGTAACCACCGGGGCCGGTCTTGCGCGCGGTACCGGTCTTGCCGGCCACGCGATAGCCCAGTACCGCCGCCTGCTTGGCGCCACCCTGGGTAACCACCGTTTCCATCATCGCCACCACCTGCTTGGCGACGTTCTCGTCGATGATCTGCTGGCCTTCGTTGCGCTGGCCCTTCACGAACGTCGGCGCGATCAGCTTGCCGCCGTTGGCCAGCGCCGAGTACGCGGTGGCGATCTGCAGCGGCGTGACATTCAGGCCATAGCCGTAGGACATGGTCGTCTTGGTGGTGCCCGACCAGCGGGCCGGACGCAGCACCACGCCACCGGACTCACCCGGGAAACCGCTGTGCGGGACCGAGCCGTAGCCGAAACGGCGCACACCGTCGTAGAACACCTGGTCGGGCATCTTCGCCGCAACCTTGGCCGCACCCACGTTCGAGCTGCGGGTGATCACGCCGGTGACGTTCAGCACGCCGTTGTTGCGCGGCACATCGCGGATGGTGAAACGCCCCAGGGTCATGTAACCCGGGTTGGTATCGATGACGGTGTCCTTGGTCACCGCACCGGCCTGCAGCGCGGTGGCGATGGTCAGCGGCTTCATCGTCGAGCCCGGCTCGACCAGATCGGTCACCGCGCGGTTGCGGCGCGTGTCCGGCTGTGCGTTGGTCAGCGAATTGGGGTTGTAGGTCGGCAGGTTGACCATGGCCAGGATCTCGCCGGTGGTCACGTCCATGATCACCATCGAGCCGCCGGCCGCCTTGTTGGCCACCAGCGCGTTGCGCAGTTCCTTGAAGGCCAGGTACTGGATGCGGCGGTCGATGCTGAGGGTCAGGTCCTTGCCCGGCTCGGCGGCGCGCAGCAGATCACTTTCAACCGTTTCGCCCTTGCGGTTGCGGATCACCCGCTTGCCGCCGGGCTTGCCACGCAGCCATTCGTCGAAGGCCAGCTCCAGGCCTTCCTGGCCGCGGTCATCGATGTTGGTGAAGCCGAGCACGTGCGCCATCGCTTCACCCTGCGGGTAGAAACGGCGGAACTCGCGCTGTGCCGCCACGCCCGGAATCTTCAGTGCGACCACGCGCTCTGCCTCGTCCGGATTGATCCGGCGACGCAGGTACATGAATTCCTTGTCCGACTTCTGCGACAGGCGGCTGCTCAGCTCGTCCACCGACATGCCCACCGCCTGTGCCAGCTCGGGGATGCGCTCGGGCGAACGCAGCAGGTCCTGCGGGTTCACCCAGATCGAAGCGACCGGCGTGGACACCGCCAACGGCTCGCCGTTGCGGTCGGTGATCATGCCGCGCGAAGTCTTGATCGGCAGTTCGCGCAGGTAACGTGCTTCACCCTGGCGCTGGTAGAAGTCGCTGTTGATGATCTGCACGTAGGCGGCACGACCGACCAGCGACACCGAGCACAGGCCGAGTGCCAAGGCCACCCAGCGCAGGCGCTGGCGCAGGTTGAAGGCGTTGCGGGGACGGTTGCGGCCGGTCTTGCTCATGGGCGCACCACCACCACGTCGGCGGCTTCGGGGAACTTCATGCCGAGCTTTTCGCGGGCGATGCTGTCCACGCGGTTGGCTTCGGCCAGGGTCGCCTGCTCCAGCTGCAGGCGGCCGAATTCGATGTTCAGGTCATCACGCGCACGCTCGGCGCGCGACAGCTCGATGAACGTCTGCCGGTGACGGTGACGCACGAACACGACGCCGATCGCCGAGGCCACGGTGCAGGCCAACAGGATGATCAGCAGCAGCCGGCTCATGCATCGGCCTCCCGCTTCTGGGCGACACGCAGCACCGCGCTGCGGGCGCGCGGGTTCATCGCCAGCTCTTCGTCGGTGGCCTTGATGGCGCCACCGATCAGGTCCAGCGTCGGCACGAACACCTGCGCCTCGGGCAGCCGGCGGTTGGCCGGCGGCGCCTTGGCCAGGCGGTTCATGTACTGCTTGACGATGCGGTCTTCCAGCGAGTGGAAGCTGATGACCGCCAGCCGGCCACCGGGCTTGAGCCGCTGCACGGCCGCATCGAGCCCGGCTTCGAGATCGGCCAGTTCGCGGTTGATGTGGATGCGGATGGCCTGGAAGCTGCGCGTGGCCGGATGGATCTTGTCCTTGCCGCGCGGCATCACCGAGGCGATCAGCTCGGCCAGTTCGGCGGTACGGGTGAACGGCTGCTTTTCGCGGCGGGCCACGATGGCGCGGGCGATGCGCCGGCTCTGCCGCTCTTCGCCGTAGGTCCACAGCACGTCGGCGATCTCACGATCTTCCACGCGGTTGATCCACTGCGCAGCACTTTCGCCACTGTCCGGGTCCATGCGCATGTCCAGCGGGCCGTCCTTGCCGAAGCTGAAACCACGCTCGGCCACGTCCAGCTGCGGCGAGGACACACCAAGGTCGAACAGCACGCCGTCCAGGCCTTCGGCGGTCTCGTTCCACTGCAGCAGCTGGGCGAAGCTGCCACGGAAGATCGACACGCGCGGGTCCGGCGCGAAATCGCGCTCGGCAACGGCAATGGCTTCCGGATCCTTGTCCATGACCAGCAGGCGTCCCTCGGGACCGAGCTGGGTGAGCACGCCACGTGCATGACCGCCACGACCGAACGTGCCATCCAGATAACGTCCGTTTTCGATCACCCTCAGGCCTTCCAGGACCTGGGTGTACAGGACCGGCAGATGCACCGCCGGCGACTGCGACACCGGAAGGTGACCGGTCTGCGCTTCTGGGCGCATCCGGGCACCCCGGCTCACAACTTCAGGTCGAGCAACCCATCACCCAGATCCTCATCAGACAACGTCTGCTGGATCAGGGCCCGATGCGCCTGCTCGCTCCACAATTCGAATTTGTCGCCCATACCGAGCAATACCGCCTTCTTCTCAATGCCCACCGCACCGCGGTGGCTGGCGGGAATGCTGATGCGACCGTTGCCGTCCAGCTCCAGGTGGGCGGCTGAACCGACCAGCTTCTGCTGCAGCAGACGTACGACGCGCTGTGTGTTGGGTTTGGACATGACGTCGTCGCGCACCCGCTCCCATTCCGACTCGGCATACAGCCACAGGCAGCCCGATTCGAAGGGGTTGTAGGTCAACACGAGACGGTTGTTGCTGACGCGCGCAACGAGGTCGCGGTGAGCGGTGGGAACCGCCATGCGTCCTTTGTCGTCAACTGTGATGGCCGTCTCGCCCTGGAACACGACGCCTGCACCTTATCCTTCGCCCGGTGAAACATTGAACCACGAAAATCCACAAAACACCCGGATTTCCCTCTGATGCCCACCTTAGCAGCGGCCCAAGGGTTGTCAACAACTTTTCAGCAGGGAAATCGCCAGCCGCATCAATGGTTTGCGCCGATGTTTAGAGAGTTGTTCAAGGTTTATCCACAAGTTGCTGATCCGTCTCAATTTTTGAGATTGAACGGAAGTTCAGGGGTGTGGAGGGCGCGTGAAACATGGGCTGCGCATTCATCCGGAACGGGCCGAAAGCGACGCCGTTCTGCGCAAACCGGGCACAATGGCCCCATGTGCCTGCTTGCTCTTGGCTGGTTGCACCACCCGCGCTGGCGATTGGTGATGGCTGGCAATCGTGATGAGTTCCACGCCCGCCCCACCGCGGCCCTGGCCCCCTGGCAGGATGAGACGTCCGTCATCGGCGGACGCGACCTGCGCTCCGGCGGCGGTTGGGCCGGCGTCGGTGCCGGCGGCCGCATGGCGGTGGTGACCAATGTCCGCGATCCGCAGGCGTCCCAGACCGGGCCGTCACGTGGCGCCCTGGTGGCCGACTACCTGCGTGGCCGCGATCCGGCGGGTATACATATAGAACGCCTGGCCGGGATCTCCGCTGCCTATGCCCCGTTCAACCTGCTGCTGGCCGATGGCCACAGCCTGGAGTATCTGGGCAACCACCCGGCCGAGCGGCAGACGCTTGGCCCGGGCGTGCATGGCATGTCCAACGGCGCGCTTGATGCGCCCTGGCCGAAGACCCGGCGGCTGATGGATGCGCTGTCGGCGTGGCTGGAACAAGACGGGGTCGGATCCCTCTCCCGACGGGAAAGGGCGCTGACCCCAGACCTGACCCCACTCTGGGATGCCCTGGCCGACGAACACCGCCCGGCCGACAGCGACCTGCCCGATACCGGCATCGGCCTGGAGCGCGAACGCTGGCTCAGCCCCGCCTTCATCCGGGGCGACGATTACGGCACCCGCGCCAGCACGGTGCTGCTGATTGACGCGAACGGCCAGGGCGAAATCCACGAGCGGCGATTTGGGCCGCAGGGTGTACCCGGTGGACAGAGTCACGTCATTTTCTGACCTGGTGATGCCCGACGTTGGCCGAACCCCCTTGCCAGCGGGGTAGTGCCGGCCGCTGGCCGGCAACCTCCGGATCTTCGGGCAGGTCACGCGGCTGCCGGCCAGCGGCCGGCACTACCCGCACCGCGTTGCCGCGACACAAGGCCGCCAACGGGGTCATTCAGCTTTCCGACGCAGCGCCTTTCCGCCCGCGCCACAGGGCCTGCGCCGCTGCAGTCACCCTACTGTGCCCTTTTCGCCTTCGGCACTGTGTCTATAAATGTCGCCCTCAGCCTCTCAAGGTGGTCCTGCCCGGTGCCATGCCGCGCGATCCACACTCACAAGGAGGCCCCATGCGCCGCATCCTCATCCTGCTCGCCACCCACGTACTCACCCTCGGCCTCGGCTTCGGTCTGGGCGTGTATTTCCTGCCCATCCTGATCGCGCCCGACGATCCGCCGGTCGAGCAGGTACAGACCGCGATGGCCGACGCCACCTATCGCACCACCTTCCGTCGCGACCTCAAAGGCAGTGACGCGGTGCATTGGGCCGAAGGCAAGGTCAGCGTCAGCGCCCGCCAGGTCGCCTTCGACGGCAAGATGGGCCCGGGCCCGGACTACAAGGTCTACCTGGTCCACGACTTCGTCGACAACAAGGCCGACTTCCTGAAGATCAAGGCCAAGGCCAAGCGTATCGGCGAGGTCAAGACCTTCAACCGCTTCCTGGTGGATGTGCCGGCCGATGTGGACGTGGACGAATTCACCACCGTCGTGGTGTGGTGCGAGCGCTTCTCGCAGTTCATTTCAGCCGGGCAGTACCGGAAGCCGGGCTGAGGCTGGACATCATCCGGGTAGTGCCGGCCGCTGGCCGGCAGCCGCGTGAACTGCCCGAAGATCCGGAGGTTGCCGGCCAGCGGCCGGCACTACCGGATCCACGCCATGCGTGGATGCACGTGGATGGAATGAAGGGGCGGAGCCGGCCGATAAGCCGGGTTCTGTCGTGGACAGTCATTCCTCTAGGCGTTACGTCGCCGCAACGCTCAAGCAACCTACCCGGATCCAACGCGGGCCGCGCCAATGGATCCCTATTTGGTCTTGCTCCAGGTGGGGTTTGCCGTACCGGTCTGTTGCCAGACTCGCGGTGCGCTCTTACCGCACCATTTCACCCTTACCGGCCTTCCGAAGAAGACGTAGGCGGTATCTTTCTGTTGCACTTTCCGTCGGCTTGCGCCGCCCAGGCGTTACCTGGCACCTTGCCCTATGGAGCCCGGACTTTCCTCGGCACCCCCGAAGGGATGACGCGACTGTCTGGCCGACTCCGCCGTGCGCATTCTACCGCACGCGGGCCTGCCCTGCCGGGTTGATCGCGGCGCGCGATTCATCCATCCACGCATGGCGTGGATCTACCGAGGCTTCGCACGCCCCATCAAGGCCGCCCGCGACTCCAGCTCCACCGTCACCGTCAATTCGCGCGACTGCGGCTTCATGCCGTCCCATTCAACCCGGCGCAGCCTCACCTCCACCCGGTCACCTGGATTGCGGGATTTCAACGCCTGCCCAATACCGAAGACCGTCTTCACCCGGGTGCCATCCACCGCCAGCACTTCATCCCCCATGCGCACGCCGGCCCGGCGCGCGGGACCGTCGTCGGGCTCGGCTTCAACCACGGCAGGGCCACTCATCTGAATCCCCAGCACCGGGCGCAGCGCATCATTGCGCAGATCACCCTCACCGGCCCGGTCGCGCGCAAGCTCGGCCGCGCCCAGCAAGGCGTCGTCCAACGCTGCGTCGAAATAGGGCGCGTTATCCACGAAGGCCCCGCACTGCCACTGCGCGCGTTCGGGCAGCTGCATGCGACCAGCGCGCAGCGCCAGTTGCAGGTCGCGCCACTGCGTCGCGCTGACGTACCGCTGCTGGGTACTTACTACCTGCTGGTACGCCGCCTCGATCGTTGCGCGGTTGTCGGCGTCCACCTGCAGGCAAGCGTCGTACGACTCCAGAACATCGCGCGCCATGCGGTACATCACGTAGCGACTGTAGTTCCGGGCCGGATCCAGCTGCTTGATGCTCACCAGACCGGGGTCGAACAGCGCGTAGCCGATGTAATCCCGGCCCAGATCGGCCTCGGTCATGGCCTCGATGTCGTCGCCCGCGGTGACCGGGGCGGGCGCGCCAACCAGGGCAAGCAGCAATGACAGTCCGTTTGCCAGCATCTTTTTCCTCCATGAAGAACTACGGGACTTCCCCCGACGCCCCAAAACTAACATCTCAACCCTTGTTCCAAATTGTCGGTATTTACTTCATTTATACCGACACTATGGAACAATCGCCCAATGACCGACCCACTCGCCATTGCCAAGGCCTTGATCCAGCGCACGGGCGCGGCACGCTCGCGCGATCTGGTCCGCGCCGGCGTAGCCCGCGCGCAGCTGTCGCGACTTGTCGCCGCTGGCAACTTGCAACGGCTGTCCCGGGGCGTGTACATGCTGCCCGGCCTGGCTTCGGCGGAAGGACAGGAGGGACTGCAGGTTGTCGCCGAGCGCACTGCTTCGCCGCGACTGTGCCTGCTGAGCGCCCTGCGCCAGCACGGCCTGACCACCCAGACACCCTTCGAAGTCTGGATTGCCATTGGCAACAAGGATCGTGCGCCCCGTATCGACTGGCCGCCTCTGCGGGTTGTCCGCATGTCGGAAAAGACACTGGAGGCGGGGCTGGAACCACTGCAGGTCGGACGCCGGCACGTGCGCACGACCTGCGTGGCCAAAACCGTTGCCGACTGCTTCAAGTACCGGAATCTGGTGGGTATGGACGTTGCCATCGAAGCGCTGCGGGACGCGCTGCGCGAGGGCGCGACCACCGTGGATGAGCTTTGGAGGTATGCACGCCTCTGCCGCGTTGCCAGACTGATGCGCCCCTATCTTGAAGCGCTGGCATGACCTCCACGCCCTCCTCAGACCGCATCCGCTCCATACGGCAGCGGCTGCGTGACCGCGCACGGGAGCGCGACGAAGACTTCCAGTTCGTACTGGATCGCTTCGCGGTAGAGCGGATGCTGTACCGGCTGTCGATGTCCCCTTACCGGCAGCAGTTCCTGCTGAAGGGCGCGATGCTTTTCGCGATATGGTTCGACGTTCCTCATAGGCCCACCCGTGATGCCGACTTCCTGGGGCACGGATCGTCTGATCCCCAGCAGCTGATGCGCATCGTGCATGACCTGTGCGCGATTGAACTGGACGATGGATTGCAGTTCGATGCGGCCTCGGCTGCCATCGAATCGATACGCGAAGGCTCCCACTACCAGGGACTGCGCATGCGACTGTGCGCTCAGTTGGGCAATGCCCGCTGCCACGTCCAATGGGATGTCGGGTTCGGCGATGCCGTCCATCAGCCGCCGCCTGAATGCAACTACCCGGTACTGCTCGATGAGTTCCCGTCACCCCGATTGCGGGTCTACCCGCGGGAAGCCGTCACAGTACTGGGCATCGCCAACAGCAGGATGAAGGACTACTTCGATCTGCTGGCGCTGGCGCGCGAAGGTGAAATGGCAACCTCCTCACTGAGCGAGGCGATTCGCGCGACGTTCGAACGCCGCGGTACACATTGGCCGCAAGCGCTGCCGTTCGGCTTGTCGAAGGCATTTGCCGACGATGCGCAGAAACAGGCGCAGTGGAGAGCCTTCCTGCGCAGAAATCGCCTGTTGGCCCCACCCTTGGACGTAGTGATAGGTGAAATCAGCACCTTCATCCGCACGCTGCACACGTAACGACCCTCGGGTGTCTGAGGTCGGAGCCCCTGCAGGGGTCCGACCCCGCGCATCAACTGCCGTACAACGCCTTGCGCGGTGCGCCGGTCAATTCGGCCGCCAGCTTGGCGGCGGTCGACGGCGGCAGGTGCTCGCTCAGCTTGGCGTAGACCTGACGGCCATGGGCCAGCTGCGCCTCGGCATCATCGCCAGCGCCCTGCACCATCACCACGAACTCGCCCTTGCGCTGGTTGTCGTCCGCTTCCACCTGCGCCAGCAGCCCGGCCAGGTCGCCGTCCAGCACGGTCTCGAACAGCTTGGTCAGCTCGCGCGCCAGCACGGCCGGGCGCTCGCCGCCAAAGATCGCCGCCATGTCGGCCAGGGATTCGGTAATGCGGTGCGAGGATTCGTAGAACACCATCGTGCGCACTTCGCCGGCCAGCGCCTGCAGGCGATCGCGGCGGCCGCTGGCCTTGGCCGGCAGGAAGCCCTCGAACGTAAAGCGGTCGCTGGGCAAGCCGGCCACGCTCAGCGCGGCGATGGCGGCGCAGGCGCCGGGAATCGGGCTGACCTTGATGCCGGCCGCGCGCGCCGCACGCACCAGCCGGAAGCCGGGGTCGCTGACCAGCGGGGTGCCGGCATCGCTGACCAACGCCAGCGATTCGCCTGCCTGCAGGCGGGCCACCAGGCGCTGGGCCAGCGCCTCTTCGTTGTGCTCGTGCAGCGCCACCAGCGGCTGTTGGATGCCGAAATGGGACAGCAGCTGGCCGCTGCGGCGGGTGTCCTCGGCGCAGATGGCCGCCACCGAACGCAGCACGTCCTGCGCGCGCGGGCTCAGATCGGCCAGGTTGCCGATCGGCGTGGCGACGACATACAGGGTTGGGACACTCATTTCAGCGGTACTCACGGGGCAAGGGTAGAATCCTAGCGTGTACCTGGCCAAGGCCGCTGCCCTCATCGCATGGACCCGATCATGAACAAGCCCGCCGCACGCATCTCTGCCCTGTCGCTGTCGTTGATGCTGCTGGCCGGTTGTGCCACCACCAGCCTCGTCAGCGCGCCCGAATCGCCGGCCCAGAGCCAGGCGCTGGCGCTGATCGAACAAGGCAAGCCGCGCGACGCCGCCCTGCAACTGGAAGCGTTGGCCGCCACCCTGCGTGGTGGTGCCCGTAGCAACGCCCTGGCCGATGCGGCCTGGGCCTGGCATCTGGCCGGCGACAGCGCACGCGCGCGCAGCCTGCTGGGCCAGGTGACCGCCCGCCAGGTGAACGGTGCCAGCCTGCAGCGCTACCAGCTGGCCAGTGCCGAGCTGGCGCTGGCCGACAAACAGCCGGCGCAGGCGCTGGCCCTGCTGAAGGATCATGGCGACAGCGTGCACCCGAGCCTGCGCACGCGCTGGTCGCTGGCCCGCGCCAATGCCCTGCAGGCCACCGGCGATGCCTTCGGCGCCGCCACCGAACGCGCCCGTGCGCACGCCGGTCTGGCCGGTGCTGCGCGCAACGAGAACCAGGCTGCCATCTCCGGCCTGCTCGGCACCCTCGACGATGCCACCCTGCGCAGCCGTGCCGCCGCGCTGCCGGCCAATGACCCGCTGTACAACTTCGCTGGCCGCGCGCTGATCGCCCGTGGCCTGCCGCTGCCGCGCCCATTCGATCGCGATGGCGCCGCCCAGTTCGACACCAACAAGCGCCCGCCGGCGATGAGCGATGGCTACCGCCCGCCGGCCAAGCTGGCGGTGCTGCTGCCGCTCAGCGGCCGCCTGGCCACCGCCGCGCAGCCGGTGCGCGATGGCCTGCTCAGCGCTTACTACGGCGAAACCCGCCGTCGTCCGGAGGTTAATTTCTTCGATACCGCCGGTACCCCGGCCGGTGCGCTGGCCGCGTATGACAAGGCCGTAGCGTCCGGTGCCGACTTCGTGGTCGGCCCGCTCGGCCGCGACGAAGTGGACGCCGTGTACGGCCGGCAGCAGCTGCCGGTGCCGGTGCTCGGCCTGAACCGCGGCAAGGATGCACCGCCCGCCGGCAGCGCCGGGTTCTCGCTGGCACCGGAGGACGACGGCATCGTCGCCGCCGAATACATGCGTGGCCGCGAGCGGAGCAAGGCGCTGGTGATCAACAGCAGCGACGACACCGGCCGCCGCGCCGCAGCCGCCTTCGCCCAGCGCTTTGCCCAGCGCGGTGGTAGCGTCGCCGCCACCATCGCTGTCAGCGAAACGGTGGGTGATGTCAGCGCGCAGGTACGCAACGCCGGCGCGGTCGATGCGGTGTTCCTGGCCGTACGTGCACCGCAGGCCCGCCTGCTGGCGCCGCAGCTGGCGCTGGCCGGTGCCGGTGGTGCCACCCGCGTGGGTACCTCGCAGCTGACCACCGGCAGCGGCAAGGTTGAAGAAGACGTGGCACTGGACGGCATCATCTACCCGAACGAAGCCTGGAACGTGCGCAGCGTGTCCGGCGTGCCGTCCGCTGCCCAGGTCACGCAGACCCTGCCCAGCGCGCGCGGCGCCGCCAGCCGCCTGTTCGCCTTCGGTGCCGATGCGTGGAAGATCAGTGCCTACCTGGACAAGCTGGCCACCGAAGGCGGCCTGGACGGCGCCACCGGCACGCTGTACCTGGACAGCAACGGCAACATCCTGCGCCAGCCGGCATGGTCCACCTTCAGCGGTGGCCGGCCGATGCCGATCGCCGGTGGTCGCTGAGCACCTGCAACGTGGCTCGGCGGTGGAAGCCGCCGCCGAGCAGCATCTGCAGCAGGCCGGGTTGCAGCCGCGTGCGCGCAACGTGCGTTATCGCGGCGGTGAACTGGACCTGGTGATGGATGACGCCGGCACCGTGGTGTTCGTGGAAGTGCGCTACCGCGCGCGACAGGACTTCGGTGGCGGCGCGGCCTCGGTCGATCCGCACAAATGCCGCCGCCTGATCCACGCTGCGCAGCTGTACCTCCAGGACCATCCCGCCATGGCCAATGCGCCCTGCCGCTTCGATGTGGTTGAAGCCACGGGTGAACCACCGCAGCTGCATTGGCTGCGTGATGCGTTCCGGCTGGACGACTGCTGATGGCTACCCTATGCCGGCCAGCGGACGGCACTACCAGAGCCGATGCCTGATGCCCTCGATCATCACCCACGCGGCGGTGCCACTGGCGTTGTGGTGCGCCGCTGATCGCGGCCGCATTCCACCGCGCCTGCTGGGCGCCGGCGTGATCGCGGCGATGCTGCCCGACGCCGATGTACTCGCGTTTGCCCTGCACATTCCCTACGCCGATGCGTTCGGCCATCGCGGAGCCAGCCACTCGTTGCTGTTCGCCCTGGTGCTCGCCGTGTTGGCGGCGGTGTTGGCGTTCTTTGGTAGCCGCCGACCTGGGTCGGCGCCGCTCAGCTCCGGTAGTCGCCAACCTTGGTTGGCGGTGCTGTGCCAACCAAGGTTGGCACCTACCACGGCAAAGCCAACCTTGGCATCTACCGTACAAGCGGCGGCGTTCGTGTTCGTCTGCGCCGCCAGCCATCCATTGCTGGATGCGTTGACCTCCGGCGGCCTTGGCGTTGCCCTGGCCTGGCCCTGGAGCGAACACCGCTTCTTCGCGCCCTGGCGCCCGATCCGCGTTTCACCGTTTGCCCCGCAGTTCTTCAGCGCGCGCGGCGTGGCCACCTTGCTGTCGGAACTGCGTTGGGTCTGGCTGCCGCTGGCCGGTGCCGTTGTTGCCTGGAAACTGATTCACCCCGCCCCCGCTGCCCCACGAGATCTGTCATGAGTACTGCCCTGCCCTCCGCATTGGTTGCCGAACTGTCCGCCCTGCTGGGCAGCGACGGCTGGCGCATGGATGACGGCGCACTGGAGGCGAACGCGCAGGACAACTCGTGGCGCCACCAGCGCCCGGCTGCGGTGGCACTGCCGGCAGATATCGAACAGGTGCAGGCGCTGGTGCGTGCCTGCCGCGCGCATGGCGTGGCCTTGGTCGCACGCGGTGCGGGCACCGGCACCACCGGCGCCGCCGTGCCAGTGCCCGGCAGCATCGTGCTGTCGTTCACCCGCATGGACCGCATCCTCGAGATCCGCGCCGGTGACCGCTGCGCCGTGGTGCAGCCGGGCGTGCTCAACGGAACGCTGCAGCAGGCACTGGCACCGCACGGCCTGTTCTGGGCACCGGACCCGTCCAGCGCCGAGATCTGCAGCATCGGCGGCAACCTGGCCTGCAATGCCGGCGGTCCGCGCGCGGTGAAGTACGGCACCAGCCGCGACAACGTGCTGGGCCTGGTGGCGGTGACCGGTACCGGCGAGGTGATCCGCTGCGGCGGCGCCTACACCAAGGACGCTACCGGCTACGACCTGACCCACCTGTTGGTGGGCAGCGAAGGCACGCTGGCGCTGATCGTGGAAGCCACGCTGAAACTGACCCCGCTGCCGGTCAGCCAGGCCGGCCTACGCGTGCTGTACCGCGACGCAGATGCCGCCGCCGCTGCCGTGTCGCGGCTGATGTCGCAGCCGGTGGTACCCACGCGATTGGAGTTCATGGACGCGCGCAGCCTGGAGCTGCTGCGGCTCAACAGCGCCGACGTACCCGAGGCGGGCGCGATGCTGCTGGTGGAAGCCGACGGCGACCACGACACCCTGCCCTACCTGCTGCAGGCATTGGCCACCGCCGCGGAGGGTGACGGCATGATCGCGCTGGATGTGGCGATGGAAGGGGCCGCGCGCGAGAAACTGTGGGCCGCGCGCAAGGCGCTGTCGCCTGCGCTGCGCAGCATCGCCCCGGGCAAGATCAATGAAGACGTGGTGGTGCCGGTGTCGCGCATTCCCGACCTGGTGGCCGGCGTGCAGGCGTTGGCGCGCGACTACACACTGACCATCGTCACCTTCGGCCATGCCGGCAACGGCAACCTGCACGTCAACATTCTGTACCACCCCGACGACGCCGATGAAAACGCACGCGCGCATGCCGCGCTGCCGAAGATTTTTGAACTGACCTTGGCGCTCGGCGGCACGTTGTCCGGCGAACACGGCATCGGGTTGGCCAAGCGCGATTTCATGGCGCAGGCCTTTTCACCGGCCACGCTGGAAGCGATGCGGGCGATCAAGCACGCGCTGGACCCCGATGGCATCCTCAACCCGGGCAAGGTGCTGCCGCCGGTGTGAACCTGCACGGCCGACCGCAGCGCGGCTCCCGCACCTACCCGCTATGGCAGCACCATGTCGCGGCGGCGCGCCTTCATCGGTAGGTCGCTGTCAGCACCGCCTCGCCAATGATCGTCCCGGGTTGCAGGGCATCGGCCGTGCGCCTGTAGCGCGCGGTGAAGGGAACGTCCTGGCTGCCCTTGCTGGACCAGCCGTGCTGCCAACGCTGTCCGAACTGCACCGGGTTGCCTGCGCGCAGCATCTCCAGCCGCACGCCACCTGCGTCGGACCCGCCCGCAGGCGTCAGCAGGCTGCCAGCATTGCCGGCGTCGTTGGCATCGGTCAGCACCATCTCCACATCCACGTTTGCACTCGGGCAGGTCATGGCCACTGCCACCGCCTTTTCCCCTGCCGTACTGCCCGCAGCCGCCAGAAGATCGGCCGACACCGGATCCAGCGATTGCGAACTGTCGGCCAGCGTACAGGTCAGCGTGGGCACGTTCACCTCGAGGCTCACGTGGTGCTGGATGCTCTGCGAAGGATCGTTCTCGTCCCACGAGGTCGCCGTGCCCAGCGATGTCAACGGAATGCTCTCCATGGCCCCACCGCGGAAGAACAGCACGACGGCGAGGTTGACCGAGACCCCTTCAGTTGCGGGCGACACGAAGCCGGGATTGCGATGACGCCTGCCCACGGGCACCGAGTCTTGGCTGCGGCCACCGCTAAGGTCAACTGCGTCCACCAAATGCACGAAGCCGATCAGCGGCGAGCGCGGCCCAAGGCTATACACGCTGTAGGTCCTCCCGGCGTCCGTAATCTCTCGCTCGTACGTCAATCCGCTGAACGGCAGCTCAGTGAGAAACGCGTTCTGCCCACTGTCGCACTGATACCCCCCCTTCACAACGCCGCTGCTGACCACCGTCAATCGCCTGTCCGGCAGATCCAGGTTCGGCATCGTGAGGCTGACGGTGAGGTCCTGGTCGCCGGGAGCAAGCCGGATGCAGCCGGCAGAGGCTAGCGGGGAGAGTGACAACAGCGCCACCACCAGCGCGGCGCCGTTGCGGACGCGCCGCTTGGCACAAGCTGTCGGCTGACGGACACTGGCAGCGCTCATCAGTCGTAGGCCGCCGTCACCGTGATCTCGGTCTGCACCGCGCCGGCGGTCAGCCCCCCCAGCACCGGCAGGTAGTAGCCTGCGCGCAGCGCATAGCTGGCGGTCGCACCGGTGACCGGCACCACGAGGTCGCGCGTGCCGCAACAGCCACCCGCTCACAGATAGTCCGCCGTCACCACCACCTCGGTCCGCACCACGCCGGCGTTGATGCCACTGGTGGACGGCAGGTAGTAGCCGGCACGCAACGGATAGGTGGCCGTGGCGCCACTCACCACCAGATCCACACTGTCGCCCTTCGTCAGATAGGTGGTGCCGGTGGCCGCTGCCAGCAGCGCAACGCTTACCCCGGTGGCGGCATCGGCGGCCGCAGTGTTCTTCCAACGCAGCGCGTCGCCATCGGCGGCGGTGCCGTCGAAGGTGAGGGTGGCCTTGGTAACGCCGATGCAGCCAGTGAAGTTCAGTGCACCGGCCTTGAGCGCGTTGTCGCCGACGGTCATTTCGTTGGCCTTGACCGGGTCCAGGGATATCTGCGCGTCCGCCAAGGTGCAGGTGCCGGGCAGTACGCGACCGGTAATGGTCAGCGTGGCCGCGAAAGCGGCCGGGGCGATACAGGCCAGCAGGAAAGCGATGGCGATACGGGTGGGGAAAGCAGTGGAAGCGTGCATGGGATGACCTCGTGATGGAACGACGGAAAAGGGTTCAAGGTGCGTCGGTGGTGGCAGCCTGCAGGACCGCCTGCAGGCCGGGCGATAACGCGGGGTACGGCGTGCACACCGCCTGGGTCCAGGACAGGCCGTACGCGTCGGCGGCGGCAGGCGTGGTGTATTCCAGGCGGCAGCGGTGCGGGCCGTCCGGGTCCACGATCAACGCGCCGCTGTCGTTCGCGCCGCGCAGCTGGATCACGCCGCCCTGGCCCACCGCGCCCATCGGCTGGCCGTTGTCATCCACGACCCGCGCAGCGAACGGCAACGGCTGGCCGAGCGCATCGGTGGCGTCGATGAACAGCGTGCGCTCGCGCGTGGCGGTGAACGCCACCCGCACGATGCTGCCCGCGGTGGGCGCCACGCGCTGGGAGGTCTGCAGCAGCTCCACTTCCAGCGGCAGGCCGGACGGGTCCAGGTCGATCTGGTTCCAGCGATAGGGGCTGACATGCGGCAACAACGCGTAGCCATTGCCGGCCACACGGATCGGGTCGCCATAGCCCACTTTCGCCCCTTCGGCGCCCTCGGCCTGGACCAGCACGAAGCCCTCGCCCACCGCGGGACCGAAGTTGATGCCACCCGCGTGCAGCGCCACGCTGCCAGCCGCCCCCAGGTTGAGGCTGCGGTAGCGTTGGGCCTGGCTGTAGCCCGCGTTCAACGCAACGGTGCCCCCCTGGTAAGCAACATAGGTATCAACGCTGCCCGACTCGGCGGCCGACCGGCTGGCCGTGGCGCTGTAGGTCAGTGCGCGGGATTCGCCCAGCGCACCTGCGACCCCCAGCTGAAGCTTGCCACCCTGGCCGGAATGGCCCACCTGGGTGGTCGCGCGTGGCGCACTCGGGCTTCGCCCCAATGGCACGCCGAAGGTGAAGGTGTAGCGGGTGTCCTGGCGACCGTCACCGAGGCGATAACGCATTGCTGACAGGCTGTAGTTGGCGCGGCCCAACGTACTCTGGAAGCCGAGCTGAAAGTCGTTCTGCCGCTGCGTGCTGTCCCAGTAGGCCACATGGCCGCCGCTGAGGTACACCGAGCTGCGCGCGCCAAGCCGCTGGGTGAAATTGACCTGGTAGCGCTGTCGCGCACGCGTGCTGTAGCCCCACGCATCGTCGTGCGCGCGCGCGGCATCGTTGAGGGTGAGGTAGCCGCGCGTGCTGTAGCGATAGGCGGCAAGACCGACGTTGGTGCCTGTTCGTGCAACGTAGCGCTGAAAGTTCAAGCGGATGCTGTTGCCGGTCACCGCATCGTCTCCGCGCAGACGCGCGCGCGAGTGGGTCACATCGGCACCGAAGGCGCCGATCGCGGTGTTGATGGCTGCACCGGCCAGCACCGACTGGTACGCCTCACCCGCCTGCGCACCGCCGAGCAGGGTCAGGCGGTTGCTGATGCCACGCGCGTAGGTGCCTTCGGCAAACCGCAGGGGCTCCACGTTGCCGCCGGCATCGCGCAGCACGCCAGCCGTGGCACTGAAGCGGGAAGAGCCGACCCGCAGTGCCTGTGGCACCGCAGAAAAACTGACCGAGAAGCGCTGTTCGCGGCCGTCGGCCTCGGTCACGGTGACAACCAGGTCGCCACCGAAGTTGGTGGGATACAGGTCTTCGATCAGGAACGGACCCGGCGCGACGTTGGCCTCGTGGATGATGTTGCCGTTCTGGTGAATGCGCACCACTGCATTGCCTTCGGCGATGCCGCGTACCGCCGGTGCATAGCCGCGCAGTGAATCGGGCAGCATGCGCTCGTCGGTGGCCATGCGCACGCCGGTGAACGCCACGCTGTCGAACAGTTCGCCACCGGTATTGCCCTGTCCGAGCAGCAGCTGGCTGTTCCACTCTGGCAGGTCGCGTTGCAGGTGGCTGCTGATCACGTCGTGATGGGTACCGCGCTCGCCCTGGTTCACTGATGCACGATGGCGCAACCGCCACGCACCCAGGTTGAGGCCGGCACGCAGGCCCAGGTAACGGTTGTCGCGCCCATCGCTGCGGTGCTGGTTGAAACTGTAGTCAATGAACCCGGCGTTGATGCCGCGGTCGCGCTGCGCCGGGGCGACATACCCGCGCGCATGCTGTGTCTGGGCGGCCTGCGGCACGCTGATATCCAGCTGCAGGCTGCTGCTGTCGAAGGCCACGGTTGCGCCTTCAACCAGTGCCGGCAGATCCATACAGGTGGCGTCCTGCGCTGCCAATGCGTCCAGATAGGCCGGCTTCAACGATAGATGGCCTGCCAGCTCGGCGGGCAGACAGGCCGTGGCGATATGCGGGTCACTGGAGGCGACGAAGGAGATGTCGCGTGCCAGCAGAAACTGGCCATTGACGTTCACTTCCACCGCGTAGTCACCGGCGGGCAGTGGATTGCCATTGGCATAGCGTGACATGTCGATGGCGTCGCCACCGAGCAGGAAGCCTTCGCTGAACTCGATAGCCGGCGCGGGCGCTGCCCATGCAGGTGCGGCCAACACCAGTGCAATGGCTGCCGACAGGGTGCGAAGCGGGGCGGAAACAGACAGGTGCATGGCAATGCCCGGCTGAACCCGGACGTCGTGCAATGGGGAGAAGTGGGAGGCTAGGCCTGCGATGCCACCAAGGCCATGCAATTTATTGCAAACGATGGGCAACGCAACTTGTCCTAGCCCAACCGGTTGAACACGTCGAAATGCCTGGTCCGGCCGTGCGACATGCAGAAACGTCGCCTTCGGAATGATTTCAAAGCCAACGTCGCCCAGGGTCTTTTGCAACTTGTTGCATGTCCCCAACCCCGCACATCGAAGAGACTGCCGCCGTTCGCCTCTGGGTGACGCCCATTCCATCAACACGAGATACCTTCATGAATCCGAAGATCCGCCTGCTTGCACTGTCGCTGCTGGCCGCCGTCGCTGCTCCTGCCTTCGCCGAGAATCTGGAAATCACCGGTGAACTGCTCACCTCCACCTGTGCCGTGCAATCCACCGGCGGCACGATCACCGTGGCGATGGGTCAGGTCGATCTCGCATCGGTCAACGCCAATACCCGTGCCGGCCAGAAGAACTTCAGCATCAGCCTGGATTGCACCGGTTCGGGTGCCTCGCAGGACGTGGGCGTACGCTTCGGCGGTACGCCGGATGGCAGCACCGGCAATCTGAAATTGACTGCGGCGTCCACCGCGCGCCAGGTCGGCGTCGCGCTGTATGACGCCGCCGGCGTCCAGCAGAAGATCGGTGAAGATCCCACCCAGTGGGTGACCATCGCCGCCAATGGCAGCGGCCAGCTCGACTATTCCGCGTGGTACGCATCGCCGGCACAGGATGCTACGGCCGGCACCGCCAATGCATCCGGTGACTTCGTGGTGCTTTACCGCTGAGCCGCCCCGGGATGGCTGGCGTCACCGCTGGTCATCCCTTCCATCGAGAGGTGACATATGAAACCCCGTGCATCGACTGGGGCCTTCGCGCTGGCCGTCTTCCTGGCGTCCCTGCCCGCGTCGGCAGCGGTAACCCTGCAGGGCACCCGCATTGTCCATGACGCCCAGAAAGGCCGCGACGTCACGATCAAGGCCAGCAATACCGGCGGGCAACCGGCAATGACCCAGGTCTGGATCGACGATGGTGACAGCCAGGCGCGTCCAGAGAACGTGCGAACCCCCTTCCGGCTGACGCCAGCCGAGCCGCGCCTGCTGAATGCCCACCAGGGCCAGGCCTACCGCATTACGTATGCGCCGCGTCCGTCGGAGCCGGCGCTGCCGACCGACCGCGAATCGGTGTTCTATTTCAACCTGCTGGATATCCCACCCAAACCGGCCGATGCCGCGGGCAAGAACCTGCTGCAGTTCGCGGTGCGCACGCGGGTGAAGCTGTTCCACCGGCCTGCGGGTCTGCCAGGAGCAGCGCGTGATGCCGCTGCAGCACTGGTATGGTCCAGTGCAGACAATGCGTTGCAGGTCACCAACCCCACTGCCTACCACGTGACGCTGAGCACGCTGACGCTGGCTGACGGCCGCAAGGTGGACGTGGACATGATCGCCCCGGGCCAGCAGGTGCACTATGCGCTGCCGACGGGTGCATCGATGCCGAACCAGGTGACGTTCCAATGGCTGGATGATTACGGCACCCCGCGCGACCAACAGGCCACGGTAGGCGCCCCGTAACGCCGCGCATTGCGAGCCGTAGAGCTTGGCTCTGCCCGGCTGCGCTGGAACATCCGCAGAAAGCAATCGGGCAGAGCCCGGCGCTACGATGATGCACGAAGCAGCACGCGTAACGCGAAGGAGCCGGGCATTACCCGGCTCCTTTTTTTGTTACCAGCGCACGCGCATCCCCAGCTGGCCACCCACGTTGCGGTAGGCGTGGTCGCCACGCTGCACGCTCATGCCACCCCACGCCGACCAGCGCTGACCCAGCTTCAGCTCGGCACCGGCCTGCACTTCATAGCGGTTGCGTGGCATATCCGCGCCCAGGGTTTCGCCATTGAAGGCGAGTGCGTTGGTGCGCGGTCCACGCAGCCAGTTGGCCGCCATAGACGACATGGCCCTGGACGGCATCGTGTACCCCAACGAAGCGTGGAACGTGCGTGGCGTGCTGGGCCTGCCGTCGGCCAGCACCGCCGGGCAGATTCTGCCCACCGCGCGTGGCGCGGCCGGCCGCCTGTTCGCGTTCGGGTTCGATGCATGGAAGATCAGCGCCTACCTGGACAAGATGGCCAACGAAGGCGGCCTGCCAGGCGCCACCGGCACGCTGTTCCTGGACAGCAACGGCAACGTGCTGCGCGTGCCGGCCTGGTCGACCTTCAGCGGCGGCCGGCCGATGCCAATCGCCAGCGCCAACTAAGCCCCATGCCAACCGCGCGGGCACAGCGGGGCGCGGCGGTGGAAGCTGCCGCGCAGGCTTACCTGTGCAATGCCGGGCTGCAGCCGATCAGCGCCAACGAGCGCTATCGCGGCGGCAACCTGGCGTGCAATGCCGGTGGCCCGCGCGCGGTGAAGTACGGCACCAGCCGCGACAACGTGCTGGGCCTGGTGGCGGTGACCGGTACCGGCGAGGTGATCCGCTGCGGCGGCGCCTACACCAAGGACGCCACCGGCTACGACCTCACCCATCTGCTGGTGGGCAGTGAAGGCACGCTGGCACTGATCGTGGAAGCCACGCTGAAACTGACCCCGCTGCCGGTCAGCCAGGCTGGCCTGCGCGTGCTGTACCGCGATGCCGATGCCGCCGCCGCTGCCATGTCGCGGCTGATGTCGCAGCCAGTCGTTCCCACACGCTTGGAATTCATGGACGCGCGCAGCCTGGAGCTGCTGCGTCGCAATGGCGCCGACGTGCCGGAAGCGGGTGCGATGTTGCTGGTCGAGGCCGATGGCGACCACGACACCCTGCCCTACCTGTTGCAGGCATTGGCGACCGCCGCCGAGGGCGACGGCATGATCGAGCTGGATGTGGCGATGGAAGGCCGCGCGCGCGATCAGTTGTGGGCTGCACGCAAGGCCTTGTCACCCGCGCTGCGCAGCGTCGCCCCGGGCAAGATCAACGAAGACGTGGTGGTACCGGTGTCGCGCATTCCCGATCTGGTGGCCGGGGTACAGGCATTGGCGCGCGAGTACGCACTGACCATCGTCACCTTCGGTCATGCCGGCAACGGCAACCTGCACGTCAACATTCTTTACCACCCGGACGATGCCGATGAGAACGCACGCGCGCATGCCGCGCTGCCGAAGATCTTCGAACTGACGCTGTCACTGGGCGGCACGCTGTCGGGCGAGCATGGCATTGGCCTGGCCAAGCGCGATTTCATGGTGCAGGCGTTCACACCGGCTACGTTGGCGACCCGGATGGGATTCTCAACCCGGGCAAGGTGCTTCCGCCTGGCTGATATTTCACTCAGGTCCTGCACTAGCGCTGCTCCCCGGGCTGGGTCGGCCATAGTGCTATTGCAAGTAGTTGCAGTGACTTTGGCTGACGGTCGTGGTCTGCTGGGGAACTACCAGAACCGAAGTTTCACCAGGGAATTCAGGGATCGGGTTCCGTCAATGGTTCGGGACCTGAAGTCCTGACCAGACCCTTATCGGAAACTGTACCGTTACACACTGTCGCGAAGGATCAGGCCGTCAACGACCTGCTCGCTGGAGATCAAGCAACATGTTGCGACTGGACGATATAGAGCTTCACTTCAACGGCCGCCCACTTTTCAGCGGCGTGGACCTGCGCCTGCCTGCCGGCGCACGCGTCGCCCTGATCGGCAACAACGGCACCGGCAAGAGCAGCCTGCTGCGCATGCTGGCTGGACAGGTCATGCCCAGCGCAGGTGAGATCCGCTGGCGCGATGGCGCATCGGTTGCCTTTGTGCCGCAGCACGTGCTGGACGGATCGGCGCGCAGCGGCGGCGAACAGATGCGCCATGCACTGGCACGTGCGCTGGATTCAGCACCGGACGTGCTGCTGCTGGACGAGCCCAGCAACCATCTGGACCGCAGTGCGCGGCGCTCGCTGCTGGCCCGGCTGCGCCAGTACCACGGCACCCTGCTGATCGCCTCACATGACACCGCGTTGATCGATGCGCTGTGCGACACGCTCTGGCATATCCACAACCAGCACATCGAGGTCTTCCAGGGCCGTTACCACGACCATCAGGTGGAACTGCAGCGCCGGCGCGACGCGCTGGATCGCACCGCGCGCGATCTCGACCGCGCACAGTCGCAGGCGCATGACGCACTGATGCGCGAACAGGAGCGCGCCGCCTCCTCACGCAAGCGTGGCGCAGTGAAGGTGGAGCAGCGCAAATGGGGCACGGTGCGCTCGGCCACCAAGCTGGAGCGCGGTAACACCACGGCGGGACAGAAACGCCAGCAGATCCGAGACGTGCAGGAAGACATCGCCGAGCGCCGCCGGCAGCTGCAGCGCGACGAGGTCATCGCGCCGCGCTTCCAGCTTCCCGCGGGCTGGCGACGGGAGGGCGTGGTGGTGCAGGTCACCGACGGCGCATGCGGCTACCACGCGCCCCTGGTCGTGCTGCAGCTGCAGGTACGCCTGGAGGTGGGCGACTGCCTGCTGGTGACCGGCGACAATGGCAGCGGCAAATCCACCTTCGCCCGCGCATTGCAGGGTGCCACCGATGTCCAGCGTGAGGGCGACTGGCTGCTGCCAGCAGCGGAGCAGGTCGCGCTGATCGACCAGCACTACGATGCACTGCCGAGCGCGCTGACGCCGGTGCAGGCGATGGCCGCATGCCAACCCCAATGGACCCCCTCCGAATGCCGCCTGCATCTGGCCGACTTCCTGTTCCGTGGTGAGGCTCCGGCGCAGACGACCATCGGCCAGCTGTCAGGAGGCGAACGCGCACGCCTGGCGATGGCCCTGATGGCGGCCCACCCGCCTACCCTGCTGATACTGGACGAACCCACCAACAACCTGGACATGAGCCTTCGTGCCCATCTGCTGCAGGTCCTGCACGCCTACCCGGGCACCCTGGTGGTGATTTCCCACGATGAGGGCTTCATCCAGTCACTGCAGCCTACCCAGCGGTTGAACCTGCCCACCAGCGACGGCGCCGTCGTACGCTGAACCCTCAAGAAACGCAGGAGGCCGATCACGACGCTTTGCAACAAATTGCATGGGCCCCCGCTCCTTGAGCCGGAACAATTTGAGTCGAAATGGACATGCCCGGGCGTCTTTGGCATAGCATCGCCGACAGGCCAAGCTCCCCGGAAGAGAGGGGTGACGGCCCATGACGCGGCTGTCCATACCAGACACATTCGTCCGATCAGGAGTGATCCATGCGCCGTCATTCTGCACGTCCCCAGTGCCTCCTCATGCGCCCCCTCACCCAGTGCCTGCTGTTGGCCCTGGCGGCTCTTCCCGCAACATCCGCGCTGGCCCGTGACCTTGACGGCCAATCGGCCACCGTGCGTGAAGGCAGCACCGTCGAAGCCTGGAATCTCATCAACAGCTCACGCTTGAATGTGGACGGCGGTCGTACGGAGACAATCACCAGCACGGACTCCCAGGTAACGCTGAACAACGGCCGTGTACAAGCGCTCGTCGATGGCAGGGGTGCCAGCATCGTGCTGCGGGGCAGTTCAACGCTGGATATGACCAACAGCACGCTGCATGACGGCAATGTGGTGGTCAGCGATCTGTCCAGTGCACGCATCACGGGAAGCACCGTGCGCTCGGTGGGGGCCAACGCCAGGTTCAGCGTCGGCATCTATCTCGACAAGTCCCCCAGCCAACCCGATGCCAACAGCACCGTCATCGTCGACTCTTCGTTCGTACGCGCCGAAGCATCACCGGGTGCGGCCATGCTCAGTAATGGTCATGCGGTGCGCCTGCAGCAGGGCACCGCCATCCTGCAGAATGGCACCCGGGTGGAAGGCGCGAATTCGGGCGTACTACTGTTGGGTGGCACCATCCCGTCCGTACTCGGGCAGCCCATCACCCTGCGCGTGGACAACGCACAGGTCGCCTCGGACAGTGGGGCCGCCATCTGGGTAGCACCGCGCAGGTCGGTGCGCTACGACATCACCGTCGCCAACGGCTCCCAGCTCTCCGGCGGCGATGGCCATCTGTTGCTGGTGCGCCCCGATGGCAGTGCAACGGGCGAAGCCGAGGTCCACTTCACGGTGGATGACGCACGCCTTGCCGGCGATATCACCTTCGACACCGGCCGCGTTACCGGCAGCCTGGACGTAGTGCTTCGCAACAAGGCGCAGATAGACGGCCGTTTCACCAACGTCACCACCGCCAGCATCGACAGCGACAGCACCTGGCTGATGACCGGCGACAGCACTGTCGGCCACCTCACCCTGGGCGCGGGCGGTACCGTGGCGCTGGGCAATGGCAGCAGCTTCAACACCCTCAGCCTGGATGCGTTCACCGGCAACGGCGGCACGCTGCTGTTCAATACCCAGCTGGGTGACGACACCTCGCTGACCGACACGCTGGTGATTGCTGGCGATGCCAATGGCCAAGCCAACGTGCGCGTGCTCAACGCCGGCGGTGCCGGTGCCAAGACCGATCGTGGCATCGAGCTGATCGATATCGGCGGCGCGTCCAACGCGCAGTTCGATCTGGTCGGCCGCGCCGTGGGTGGGCAGTACGAATACTTCCTGGTGAAGGACGCCAACGGCAACTGGTACCTGCGTTCGGAGCTGGCAACCACGCCGGACCCGTGCCTGGCTGACCCGTCGCTGCCGCAGTGCAAGCCGATCATTGATCCGGTTGACCCCATTGACCCGATCAACCCGATCCCGGTGCTACGCCCGGAAACCGGCGCCTATCTGGCCAACCAGTTCGCACTGGACCAGATGCTGCGCCACACCTACCGCGACCGCCAGCGCGGCGCCGCTGTGACGGATGGCATCCGTGGCTGGGCCCGCGTGGATGCCACCCAGAGCAAGCTGGGAGCGGTGGATGACCAGCTCGACCTGCGCGTGGACCGCTCGCGCCTGCAGCTGGGTGCGGACATCGGCGTGTTCGATGACGGCCGTGGCCGCGTCGGCGTGATGGGCACCGCGGCGCGCAGCAGCGCCACCTCGCGTTCGGACGTGACCGGTTTCAGTGCACGCGGCAAGGTGGAAGGTGGCGCGCTGGGTGTGTATGGCAACTGGGCCAACGATGCGATGTATGTGGATGCCAGCGTGCAGAACGGCCAGTTCCGCAACCGCGTGCAGGGCGACGGTCTGGCCGAGGAGCGCTACGACTCGGACATCTGGCAGTCGTCGGTGGAGGCCGGTTACCGCTTCGACATCGGCCAGATCGGCAACACCGCGTTGAGCCTGCAGCCGGAACTGCAGCTGATCTACAACGATGCGAAGACCGACGTGCATACCGAGACCAACGGCACCGTGGTGCGTGCGCAGGGCAACAACGGCCTGTCCGGTCGTGCCGGCCTGCGCCTGCAGGGTGAATCGCGCTCGGCAGCAGGTGCCTCGGTCAGCCCGTACCTGGCGGCCAACTGGTACCGAGATGGTGCCGGTAATGGCATCGCCTTCGATGATGAAGTGTTGAAGGCCGGCATTCCGCGCAACCGCTATGAACTGAGCGCGGGTGCGCGTGTGGAATTCCGTTCCGGTTTCAGCGCGTGGGGTGGGTTCGGCGTGATGCGCGGTGACAGCGGGTATCGCGAAGCCACTGGCAACCTGAGCGTGGCTTACAGCTGGTAAGAAGGAACTGAAACGGCGCCGGAGCATTCCGGCGCCGTTGCTCATTGCACGATGAGCTTGCTGTAGAGCCATCGGGCATGGTCCGGCGCTACCGCTTCCATGTGCGGCGCGGAATGACGCAATCGAACCATTCTGCATCTGCGCTTCGCTGTGCACGCACATTGCAATGATTTCGAATTTGAAACTTGTCTGATTGGTGCAGCGGCACTTCCGTGCACATCATGGATCGCCACCGACAACAGGTGGCACGGGCTTGCAATCCCGTTAGGTTGATGTGTTGTTTACGCTTGCCTGTCGGCGTCGCCCATCCCTCGGGTGGCGTCGGCAGGCAATCCGTCCGCGCGTTTATGGCGGGCGGTGCGTGGGGGCCTCGTGCCCGCCGGCGCTTCTACATCAACCTCCGGTATTGCAACCACGCACCGCCTGCCACCCTCGCACCCGCGCGACAGTGGCCCCTTGCTACATGCACAAGGATGCCGCCATGACTTCTTCGCTCTATCCCTATCTGTTCGCCACACTGGGCGACGCCGTCGAACGCCTGCCGGATGACTTGGCCAAAGCACTGGAAACCACGCTGGGCAGCACGATGGGCGCCCACGCCGACGAGGGCATTACCCTGCTCGGCTGCCTGCAGCGCATTCGCCACGTGGAGGCCGCCGACGGGCGACCTTGGCCCTGGAAAACCCGCAATCAGGGCCACGGCATCGCGATGGCCCGCCTCGACCGTGCCAATGCCGGGCTGACACTGCTGCTGGAACTACTGCATGCCATCGAGCGTGTACGCGTGGACGGCGATGAGGGGCAGCAGGTGGGCGATGACGTGCGCGAGGGATTGATACTGGCCTGCCGTGGGCTGGCCGAATATGTCAGTTTGCAAGTGCACGCAGCTTGAGCGAAAGCTGCATCGCTTCTGGTAGATGCCAACCTTGGTTGGCATGGCCGCAAGACCATATGGAGAACGAGACGGCATGCCAACCTTGGTTGGCACCTACCACAACACCGCGATAGCGTCAGGTTGGGGTCAGAGCCCTTTGCGTTGCAAAAGGATCCGACCCGCCGTGCTTCAGGCGAAGTGCTCGTACCCGCTGGGGCCATCATGGCCTTCGGTATGCACGCCCTGCCCTTCCATGATCCGGCCGATGCGAGTGATCGGCAGATCCAGCGATTCGGCAACGAAGTGCAACGCGTCGCGCTGGTCGGCGGCGGCGGTGAAGCACAGTTCGTAATCGTCGCCACCGTGCAGCGCGCACTCACGGGCAGCATCGCGGCCCAGCAGTTCGCGCAGCGCCGCCGACATCGGCAACGCGTCGGCATCGACTTCGGCGCGCACGCCGCTGCGTGCCGCGATGTGGCCAAGGTCGGCCAACAGGCCATCGGAGATATCCACCGCCGCATGTGCGAACGCGCGCAGGCGCAGGCCCAGGGTCACCCGCGGCGTGGGACGCAGCAGACGCAGGCGCAGGGTTTCGTAGTCGGCCAGCAGCGTGGCGGCGGCGACGTTCAGTGCACCCTGCTGCCATAGCCGCAGCGCACCGGCAGCGTCGCCGAGGGTGCCGCTGACCCAGATGTCATCACCAATCTGTGCGCGATCACGACGCAGCGCCTGGCCACGTGAGACCTGCCCCATCGCGGCAACCGACAACGACAGCGGGCCACGTGTGGTGTCGCCACCAATCAGCGCAATGTCGTGCTGGTCGGCCAGTGCGAAGAAACCGTCGGCGAAGGCCTCGATCCAGTCTTCGCTGGCTTCCGGCAACGACAGCGCCAGCGTGCACCACGCCGGGCGCGCGCCCATCGCGGCGAGGTCGGACAGGTTGACGGCCAGCGTCTTCCAGCCGATATCGAACGCCGGCGTTTCGGCCGGGAAGTGCACGCCGCTGTTGAGGGTGTCGGCGGTGACCACCAGTTGCTCGTTCGGGCGCGGCTGCAGCAGTGCAGCGTCATCGCCAATGCCAAGCACGATGTCGTCGCGCTCGACGGTGCGGGCGCGGATGCGGTCGATGAGGGTGAATTCGGCCAGGGACATGGGGTGCTCCGGCGGGTTGCATGGATGGGCGGCGGGCGCGGATGCGGGCGGATGATGCCGGTTGGGTGGAACCGGCTGGGTAGAGTCGACTGCTAGTCGACTGCTCTCCCGTCCGACATCAAGACCGCTGTTCGAAAGGCGGTCGACTAACAATCGACCCCACCAAAGCAGGATCCCAACCGTGCCAACCAAGGTTGGCATCTACCCGGAAGCGTCCAGACCCGCCCAAGGCGGGCACAGGTGGGTCAGTGACCCGATTCGACCTTGCGCCATTCCACGGCGGCACGATCCAGCACGCCGTTGACGTAGGTGTGGCCGTGTTCGGAACCGAAGCGCTTGGCCGATTCGATGGCTTCGTTGATCACTACGCGGTACGGCACATCCAGACGGTAGCGCAGCTCGTAGGCGGCCAGGCGCAGCACCGCGCGTTCGATCGCGTCCACTTCTTCGATGCCACGGTCCAGGTACGGGCCGAGGGCTTCGTCGATGTCGCGACGGTTGTCGAGCACGCCATGCACCAGCGCTTCGAAGTACGCCAGGTCGGCGATTTCGCGGGCCTGCTCGTGGGCGAACTGGGCGATCAGCGACTGGCCGTTGCCACCGGAGATCTGCCAGGCGTAGATGGCCTGCACGGCACGACGGCGCGCGCGCGAGCGCAGCACCGGATCGATGCCATCGCGGCGGACGGGTTTACCGGAGGGCTTGCCCTGGGTGTTCTTGTTCATGGCAGCTGCTCCAGAAGGTTGACCATTTCCAATGCGGCGAGTGCGACTTCCTCGCCCTTGTTGCCGTGGCTGCCGCCTGCGCGGGCCTCGGCATCTTCCACGCGTTCCACTGCCAGCACGCCGTTCAGCACCGGCACGCCGAAGTCCAGCTGCACGCGCATCAGGCCTTCGGCACAGCGGTCGGCCACGTGTTCGTAGTGACGGGTGTCGCCACGGATCACGCAGCCCAGGGTGAGGATGGCGGCGTGTTCGTGGGCGGCGGCCAGGCGCGCGGCAACCAAGGGCAGTTCCCAGGCACCCGGCACGCGGATCACGTCGATGCTGGCTTCGGCAATGCCGTTGCCGGCCAGGCTCTGGCGGGCGCCAGCGACCAGCACATCGGTGATGCGGGCATTCCAGCGGCTGGCCAGGATGGCGAAGCGCGCCGATTCGGGAGTGCGAAGATCGCCTTCGTAGTGGCTCATATGCGGCTTGGGATTCGATTAAGGGGTAATTCTACCGTGGATGGGCCCCGGCCGTTGCCGCTACCACGGGTAGTGCCGGCCGCTGGCCGGCAACTGCGGTGCGCTGTGGCTACCGGGTAGTGCCGGCCGCTGGCCGGCAACTGCAGTGCGCTGAGGTTGACGGGTAGTGCCGGCCGCTGGCCGGCAACTGCGGTGCCCTGTGGTTGCCGGGTAGTGCCGGCCGCTGGCCGGCAACTGCGGTGCCCTGTGGTTGCCGGGTAGTGCCGGCCGCTGGCCGGCAACTGCGGTGCGCGCAGCTTGCCCAGGCCCAGGTCGGACAGGATCTGCGCGCCGGCACCGTTGCGGCGCCACTGGCTCACGTCCTTGTCCTTGCCGGGCACCACCGGCGCCGGCTGCTGGCGCAGGCGGGCCAGCAGGCCTTCGCCATCGCGCGGGGCCGACAGCACCACCATCACGCCACTGCCTTCGGCATCGATGGCACGCAGGGCATCGGTGGCAGCCACGCCGAAGTCATCGCGGCGCCAGTGCAGCAGGTCGGCCAGCGGGTTTTCCACCTGCACCCGCACCAGGGTCGGGGTGTCGGCATCCGGGGTGCCACGCACCAGCGCGAAATGCAGGTCGTGCGCGATGCGGTCGCGGTAGGTGACCAGCTTGAACGGGCCGAATTCGGTGTCGATCTCGCGCTCGTCCACGCGCTCGACCGTCTTTTCGGTGGCCAGGCGGTAGGCGATCAGGTCGGCGATGGAGCCCATCTTCAGGCCGTGCTCGCGGGCGAACACTTCCAGCTCCGGGCGGCGCGCCATGCTGCCGTCCGGGTTGAGGATCTCCACCAGCACGCCGGCGGGTTCCAGCCCGGCCAGCATGGCCAGGTCCACGCCGGCTTCAGTATGGCCGGCACGGGTCAGCACACCGCCTGGCTGGGCGATCAGCGGGAAGATGTGGCCCGGCTGGTGCAGGTCAGACGGCTTGGCGTTGGGCTTCACCGCGGTACGGATGGTGTGCGCGCGATCGTGCGCCGAGATGCCGGTGGTGACGCCCTCGGCGGCCTCGATGCTGACCGTGAAGTTGGTCTGGAACTGCGCGGTATTGGCCTGCACCATCGGTGCCAGGCCGAGGTCGGCGGCGCGGGTGCGGGTGAGCGGCAGGCACACCAGGCCACGGCCGTGGGTGACCATGAAGTTGATGTCGCTGGCCTTGACCAGCTCGGCAGCCATGATCAGGTCGCCTTCGTTCTCGCGGTCTTCGTCATCGACGATGACGACCATGCGGCCCAGGCGGATGTCTTCCAAGATTTCGGGGATGGGGGCGAAGTTCATGGGGTATCTCCCTGTGGGTGCTGACCGTTGGTCGGTACACTGATCAGGCGTTCCACATAACGAGCGACCAGATCGATTTCAAGATTGATCGCGCTGCCCACGCCAGTGGCCGAGAACGCGGTATTGGCCACGGTGTGCGGGATCAGTGCCACTTCAAAGCCTTCGTCATCCACTTCGTTGACGGTGAGGCTGACGCCGTCCACGCAGATGGAGCCCTTCTTGGCGATGTAGCGGCGCAGCGCGGCCGGCGCGGCGAAACGCCAACGCTGCGCGCGGGCATCTTCGTGGATGGACAGCACCTGGCCGAGGCCGTCGACGTGGCCGCTGACCAGATGGCCGCCGAGGCGGTCGGTCGGGCGCATGGCACGTTCGAGGTTGATGACTGCACCTTCGGCCAGCTGGCCCAGCGTGGTCAGGCCCAGGGTCTCGGTGGACGCATCGGCCTGGAAGCTGCCGGCATCGAACGCGATGACGGTGAGGCAGACGCCGTTGATGGCGATGCTCTCGCCCATCTGCACGTTGTCGAACGGCAGGTTGCCGACATTGAAGGTGAAGCGGACATCGCCGCCGATGGATTCGCGAGCGGCCAGACGGCCGACGCCTTCGATGATTCCAGTAAACAAGTAACGTTCTCCGCGAAAAGTGAGCGAAAAACGCCGCAAGGCAAACAGGCGGGCGCAGGGCCGCAAAGGCCCTGTGGCACCGTCTTCTTTCATCCGGACTATGACCGTCGGCTCCGGCATTGGACCGGATCTGCTGACCCCCGACGGTAAGGCCGGGGCGCTCGCGGGCTCGTGCTTGCGCACCTACCGCCGGTGGGGAATTGCACCCCGCCCTGAAGACGTTTGTGTACCGGCGAACCGGCGCGGCCATTGTAGCAGCCCCCTCTGCGGGGCCGGGACTGACCCGGCTGCCCACCGTTCAGTTGTGACGGAGTTCGCGCTATGGCGAGCGCAAGGTCGCCAGCGGCTGGCCTTTCGTAAAACTTTCATTAAAATCGGCGATCGGACGACATGAGGTCGCCACGGACTGCCGCATAGGTGGACCGCCAATGGACTGAAATTCACAGGAATTCCCATGCGCAAGATCCTGATCGTGGCCGCCCTGCTGGCCGCCGCCCCGTTCTCGGCCTCGGCCGACGCCCTGAGCTACACCTATGTCGAAGGCGGCTGGACCCAGGTCAAGACCGACGACGAAGCGTTCAACGACCCGAAGGTTGATGGTGGCTACGTGCGCGGTTCGATCGCGCTGGCCGAGCAGGTGCATGTGTTCGGCGGCTGGAACTACGGCAGCAAGTCGTACGACTACGACTACGGCTCGATGAAGCTCAAGCTGAACCAGCCGGAGCTGGGCATCGGTTACCACATGCCCTTCAGCGACCGCGTCGACTACACCGCCGACATCGCCTGGGTCCGCCAGCAGGCTGAAATCACCGTCAAGGACGTGGACTACGGCCGCTTCAGCGTGAAGGACCACACCAACCTGGTGCGCGCCACCATGGGCCTGCGTGGCAAGCCTTCGCGCATGACCGAAGCCTGGATCAAGGCCGGTTACATGGACGGTGGCAACGAATTCAAGGGCACCTGGGTCGGCACCGTTGGCGGCCAGATCAACTTCACCCGGACCTGGGGTCTGGTGGGCGAGATCTCCGGCTACCGCGACGTCACCCAGTACTCGGCCGGCGTGCGCGCCAGCTTCTGATTGCCCGATCCTCGTCGTGTGATCGAACGGGTCCCGCAAGGGGCCCGTTTTTTGTTGGCCGCCGCGCGCAACACGCTTGGCTGTCGCGCGCCATCGAATGCAATGACAATTGCGCTAGGCTTGCCGCCCTCTGGAACAGGAACACCGTCATGAAGACCCCGATCCGCGGCCTGCTGGCCACCGCACTGCTGTGCGCCCCCTTGCTCGCCGCGGCCGCCCCGGCGCAGCTGACGCCCGAACAGACCTTCGATCTGTACGCACGCGCATTGCTGGAAGACGATGCCGCCGCCACGCGCACGCTCAACGATGCATTGAAGCCGGCCTTCGACGGCCAGGATTCGGTAACGCCGGTGCCGGGCATGATGGCCCAGGCGCTGGCCGAGCCGTGGCAGACGGTGCTGGCCGTGGCTGGAGTGAAGGGCGATCCGGCAGCGGCGGAAGCGATGTACGCCAAGGCGCTGAAGGCCTCGCAGTGCCGTGCCACGCGCAGCACCGTGGAAGACAACGAGTATGTGGACGACCAGAAGATCGCCAAGGTCGATTTCAGCTGCCAGCTGGCCGACCTCAGCAGCGTACAGCCGCTGTTCCTCGCCAGCCTGACGGGTGAGGACAAGGCTCCGCGCGCGCGCTTCACCGAGGCCTATACCCAGGCCCTGCAGAGTGGCCCGCGCAAGGCCGTGACCGGCACCCTCACCCTGTACACCGCCAAGGACAAGGGCTACTGGTACAGCAGCAACTTCGATGATCTGGTGGGCCCGGTGCTGGATGCGCTGGCGCCGTTCGATGGCTGGATGCAGGACGTTGAAGCAGCCAAGGCACCGAAGGTGACCGGCGTGCCGGCCTGCGATCTTCTGCTGCAGCAGCACCGCAGCTGCGTGGCGAAGATCGCACCGGACCAGATCAGCGGTGTGGATGCGATGACCGAAGAGTTGAAGGCCAAGACGCAGGTGATGTCGGCCGAGGAAATGACGCAGGAGTGCAAGGCACTGCGTCCGATGGCCGAGATGATGTGGACCGATGCGTGCGCGTGAGTTCACTGCGCTGAAGCGACTGGGGCTGGCTGCATTGCTGGCCCCGGTTGCGGCACTGGCGGCGCCGCCTGTGCCCACGCCCGGACACGTGTTCGAGCTGTACGCACAGGTGATCGTGCACGGCGATACCGCCGCCCAGGCCGAGCTGGGCCGCTATCTGGGTACATCCAAGGGCCCGGCGATCGCGGCGGCGCTGGCGAGCGTAAGCCACCTGGACCAGGCGCCTGAAATGGCCGATTGGCCGCAGGCCGCCGCGGCCCTGCGCAGGCGCCAGACATCGGTGCGTTGCAGTGTCGGCAGCATGCATCATCCGCAGGCAGACATTGCCGATGTTGACTACCGTTGCCACCTGCCGGACCTGACGGCCCTGCTGCCCGTCTATCGTGCGCATCCGGTGCCATTCAACGGACCACATCCACCGCAGATGTCGAGCGAACTGGCCACGGCGTATACGCAGATGATCGCGACGGCACCGGACCGGGAGAGGATCATCACCGTGTCCTTCGAGCGCGATCATGACGGTGGCGCTTGGCGCGTACAGAACCCCTCGCCGCTGATGGGCGGGCTGGCCGATGCGTTCCTGCCATTCTTCGAGTGGAACGAGCACCCGCCTGGCGAGGATCGTTGAACTGAAAAAGGGGACGGAGGGGATTACGGCGTTTTTGCCACAAACGACGTAATCCCCTCCGTCCCCTTCTTCATGGCCGCAGCAGCAACCGCAGATCCTCACCCACCTGGCGCTGGTCGACCACATGCAATCGACGCTGCTGGTCCATCACGTCGATGCCGAGGTCGGCCAGCAACGGACGGCCGCTGTCGCCCAGCAGTGTTGGCGCCTGGTACATCAGCAGTTCGTCCACCCAGCCACCACGCACCAGTGCGCCGGCCAGCGTTGCACCGGCTTCGGTGTGCACTTCGTTGATGCCGCGCTCGGCCAGCAGTGCCAACACCGCGCCCAGATCAAGGCGGCCGTGGCGGACGGCTACGCTGGCAAAGGCCGCGTCGGCGGCGTCGGGTGGGCTGATCATTGCATCGTGCAGGTACAGCGTGGGCGCCCCACCCTCGCGCACCCGGCTGCATTCCAGCGAGCGCAGGCGCGAATCGAGGACGACGCGCAGTGGCGGCATGACTTCAGTGTCAGCCAAGCGCACGGTCAGCATCGGGTCGTCGGCGAGCACGGTGTCGGCGCCGGTGAGGATCGCGCCAGCGCGCGCGCGCCAGTGCTGCACATCTTCGCGCGCGGCGGGGCCGGTGATCCACTTCGAACTGCCGTCGGCCATCGCGGTGCGGCCATCGAGGCTGGCGGCCAGTTTCACCCGCAGCCACGGACGACCGCGTTCCACGCGCGACAGGAATCCCTTGTTGAGCTCGCGCGCCTGCGCGGCCATCAAGCCCTCGGCGACCTCGATGCCGGCGTCGCGCAGCAGGTCGAAACCACCGCCATCGACCTTCGGGAACGGGTCGCGCATGGCGGCCACAACGCGCGACACACCGGCGTCTATCAGCGCCAACGCGCACGGTGGCGTGCGTCCGTAGTGCGCGCATGGTTCCAGGGTGACGTAGGCGGTGGCACCACGCGCTTCGCTGCCGGCCTCGCGCAGAGCGAACACTTCGGCATGCGGGCCGCCGGCACGCTGGTGCCAGCCCTGCCCGACCACGCGGTCGCCATGGGCGATCACGCAGCCGACCATCGGGTTGGGGCGGGTGGTATAGGCCGCACGCTCGGCGAGCCGCAACGCGCTGGCCATGTGCAGGTGGTCAAGGACGGTGAACGATGTGCTCATGCCGCCATGGTACCGCCGTCAGCACGATGCCAGCCAAGGCCCAGTAGATCCACGCCATGCGTGGATGGGCGGCACGGCACCAACCAAGGTTGGCAGAGCCCAGTAGATCCACGCCATGCGTGGATGGGCGACACGGCGCCAACCAAGGTTGGCAGCTACCGATGCAGAGGCCGTCAGCCCTTCTTTTTCTTGGTCAGGGCAATCACATCGCCCAGCAGCTGCAACTGCTCGGTGCTGGAAGGCAGATCGCGTTCGAGCTTCTCGATTTCTTCGCGGAAATCGGCCACGTCCTCGAAACTGCGGTACACCGAAGCGAAACGCACATAACCGACATGGTCAAGCTTGCGCAGTTCATTCATCACGAACTCGCCCACTTTGATCGAGGGCACTTCGCGTTCGCCGCTGATGCGCAGCTGATGCACCACTGCGCGCACCGCCGCCTCGATCTTCTCTTCCGGCACCGCACGCTTCTGCAGCGCGCGGTCAAAGCCGGCGCGGACCTTGCGGGCATCGAAGGCTTCACGGGTGCCATCGCTCTTGACGATGGCCGGCAGCTTCAGTTCAACGGTTTCCAGCGTACTGAAGCGTTCGTTGCACGCCTCGCACTCACGCCGACGGCGAATCGTCGCGCCGTCTTCGGAGACGCGCGAGTCGATGACCCGTGTATCGGCATGCTGGCAGAAGGGGCAATGCATTGAACGCCTGGCTCAGGGGAAATACCTGCTGCCACGGTCGTGGTAGCGTCGCAACGGTACCTGAGAAGGGGTTTTGCAGCAAATGCAGGCGGCAATCAGCCTTGTCCGGCAAGGCCCTGAGCGCGACGCAACCACACCAGATGCGCAGCCGGCACCAGCAGCGGCACGCCCAGTACCAGATAGCCCAGTACCTGCCAGGGACTGCCGGCAAACAAGCTGAAAAGCACCACGCCGATCACGGCCAGCGCCGCCATCGCGCCCAGCGCCAAGCCGATCCAGGGAATACGGGCGGTGTGCCGCACGCCATCGCGCCCCCGCCGCAGGTAGCGGATGCTGAGCCACAACCAGGCCAGCAAGCCGATCACCCCCGCCAGCGCCCACAGCAACAACACTGCGCCTTCGTCGCCGCGCATCAGGCCGTGGCGGGTCAGGAAGGTGTAGATGCCGAAGCCGGCGACGCCGCCACCGGCCACCAGTGCAGGCAACCCCAGCAGCAGGCATTGGGCGATGTACAGGCGCTTGTGCAGGCGCTCATCCATGCGTTCGAATCTCCTTGCAGGTCGCTCGCTTCAAGCGCGAGGTCGCAGCCACAACAGCATGCCAGCCGGGACCAGCAGCGAAGGCCCCATCAGCAGCAGACCGAAGCCTTCGCTGCCATGGGTGATGCCCAGCCACAGCCCTATACCCAACAGCGGCAGCGCAGCCAGCATGCCAAGCAGCAGCGCGCCCCACTGCACCCGGCTGCGGGTGCGTAGTGCGCTGCGTCCTCCGAACAAGTATCCACAGCTGAGATCAAGCCAGGCGAGGCAGCCGGCGAGGCCAACCAGGCCCCACACCAGCATCAATGCCTGCCCGGGCAGGTTGACGGTGCCGTCGGCGAGTGAAAGCACGCTTCCCGCCATGCCCACCACCGCCATCGCGCCACCGAACAGCACGCTGGGTGCGCCCAACGGCACAGCCAAGGCTGCATAGAGATACTTGAGGCGGCGCTCATCCATGCGCGGGTACTCCGGTGCCGGGGTCAGAACCCTTCCCGCAGGGAAGGGCTCCGACCCCAGTGCCCGATCAACCGTAGACCGGGTACTTGCGGCACTGCGCGCTGACCGCGTCGCGCACGCGGGCAATGACGGCTTCATCGGCCGGGGCGTCGAGCACGTCGGCGATCCAGTTGGCCAGGTCCACGCAGTCCTGCTCGGTGTAGCCACGGGTGGTCACGGCCGGGGTGCCCAGGCGCAGGCCCGAGGTCACGAACGGCGAACGCGGGTCGTTCGGCACCGAGTTCTTGTTGACGGTGATATGGGCCTTGCCCAGCGCAGCTTCCGCGTCCTTGCCGGACACGTCCTTGCCGATCATGTCGACCAGCATCAGGTGGTTCTGGGTGCCGCCGGAGACGATCTTGTAGCCGCGTGCGATGAGCGTGTTGGCCATCGCCTGCGCGTTCTTCACCACCTGCTGCTGGTAGGTCTTGAAGCCCGGCTCCAGCGCTTCCTTGAAGGCCACGGCCTTGCCGGCGATGACGTGCATCAGCGGACCGCCCTGGATGCCCGGGAACACGATCGACTGCAGCTTCTTGACCAGGTCTTCGTTGGCGCCCTTGGCGACGATGATGCCGCCGCGCGGACCGCGCAGGGTCTTGTGGGTGGTCGAGGTGACCACGTGGGCATGTTCCAGCGGGCTCGGATAGACGCCAGCAGCAACCAGACCGGCGACGTGCGCCATGTCCACGAACAGGTAGGCACCGACCTTGTCGGCGATGGCGCGGAAGCGCGCCCAGTCGATCACCTGCGAGTAGGCCGAGAAGCCGGCAACGACCATCTTCGGCTTGTGCTCCAGGGCCAGGCGCTCGACTTCGTCGTAATCGATCAGGCCCTGATCGTTCACACCGTACTGCACAGCGTTGAACAGCTTGCCCGAGGCGTTGACCTTGGCGCCGTGGGTGAGGTGGCCGCCGTGGGCCAGGCTCATGCCGAGGATGGTGTCACCCGGCTGCAGCAGCGCGAAGTACACGGCCTGGTTGGCCTGCGAGCCGCTGTGCGGCTGCACGTTGGCATAGTCCGCGTCGAACAGCTGCTTGAGGCGGTCGATCGCCAGCTGTTCGGCGATGTCCACGTATTCGCAGCCACCGTAGTAGCGCTTGCCCGGGTAGCCTTCGGCGTACTTGTTGGTCAGCTGGCTGCCCTGGGCTTCCATCACCGCCGGGCTGGTGTAGTTCTCGCTGGCGATCAGCTCGACGTGGTCTTCCTGGCGCTGGGTCTCAGCGGCGATGGCCTTGGCCAGTTCGGGATCGTAGGTTTCGATGCGGACGTCACGCGGGAACATCGGGTACTCCAGCAGGCGGGGAAAGGGGTACGACTCAGCCCTTGATTGTAGCCCCGCCCCGGCCTGGCGGGGCCGAAAAGCGCGGGGCCGGATTCGACGAACGAATCCGGCCCCGTATGGTTTCGAATGGCGTTGTGGGGTCAGAGCCCTTTGCTGCGGAAAGGGATCCGACCCCGGCGCTGCATCAACGGTTGTTGATGATGTAGTCGGCGATGATGCCGGTTGCCACGGCGACCAGCAGCATGTTGCCGCGGTCATCGCGGATCCAGTGGTGGCCGTAAGGCGGGCGGCGCAGCTGGTAGCGCGGGTAGTCGTTCACCACGTAGATCGGGCCGCGGTAGTAATCGCGGTAGCGGTGCCCACGCTGCCAGCCATAGCCATAGCCGGGCCGGTAGCCCGGGCTGTAGACCACCCGCGGCGGCGGCGGTGCCGGGCGGTAATAGCCGTGGTCGTAGCGGCGGTCGTGGCGGTAGTCACGGCGCGCTTCGCGGCGGTCGCGTTCCCAGTCGCGACGGTCGTGGCGCCACTCGCGGCGATCTTCTCGCCATTCACGGCGGTCGCGGTCGCGACCACGGTGGTCGTTGTCGGCGAAGGCCGGGGCGATGGCGCCCAGCGCCAGTACAGAGGCCACGGCGCCGGCCATGAGTCGATGGATGTGCATGGGAGACCTCTGCTGGGTGGGTGGTGAGCCCATATTGCGCATTCGATCTGAACCGTTTCCGGCTGGAAACGCTTCCCGCTGCGGGACTGTGACGGCCCATTCAGTCCTCGGCCAGCCCCGGGCGCTGCGGACGGCGCGGGGCGTAAGCGGTTCCGGCTATAATTGGGGGTATTCCATTCAGTCTGTGCCCGCTGCCGCAACGGGAAGTTCCCCGTGACGGACCGGGCGCAGGGTCGCGCCTACGGAGACCTCATGTCCTCGCAATACATCTACACCATGAACCGCGTGTCCAAGGTGGTCCCGCCCAAGCGGCAGATCATCAAGGACATCTCGCTGTCCTTCTTCCCGGGCGCGAAGATCGGCCTGCTGGGCCTGAACGGCGCCGGCAAGTCCACCGTGCTGAAGATCATGGCCGGCGTGGACACCGATTTCGAGGGCGAAGCCCGTCCGCAGGCCGGCATCAAGGTTGGCTACCTGGCGCAGGAACCGGAGCTGGACCCGACCAAGACCGTGCGTGAAGCGGTTGAAGAAGGCGTTGGCGAAGTGCTGCAGGCACAGGCTGCGCTGGACGCGGTCTACGCGGCCTATGCCGAAGAAGGCGCCGATTTCGACGCGCTGGCCAAGGAACAGGAACGCCTGGAGGCGATCCTCGCCGCCGGCGATGCGCACACGCTGGAAAACCAGCTGGACGTGGCTGCCGATGCGCTGCGCCTGCCGCCGTGGGAGGCCATCGTCGGCAAGCTGTCCGGTGGTGAAAAGCGCCGTGTGGCGCTGTGCCGCCTGCTGCTGCAGAAGCCGGACATGCTGCTGCTCGACGAACCGACCAACCACCTCGACGCCGAGTCGGTGGAATGGCTGGAACAGTTCCTTGCGCGCTACACCGGCACCGTCGTGGCGGTCACCCATGATCGCTACTTCCTGGACAACGCCGCCGAGTGGATCCTGGAACTGGACCGTGGCCGCGGCATTCCGTGGAAGGGCAACTACACCGACTGGCTGACCCAGAAGGATGAGCGCCTGAAGCAGGAAGACAACCAGGAAAAGGCTCGCCAGAAGGCGATCCAGAAGGAACTGGAGTGGTCGCGCCAGAACGCCAAGGGCGGCCGCACCAAGGGCAAGGCCCGTCTGGCCCGCCTGGAAGAGCTGCAGTCGGTCGATTACCAGAAGCGCAACGAGACCAATGAAATCTTCATCCCGCCGGGCGAGCGCCTGGGCCAGGCGGTGATGGAATTCAAGAACGTCTCCAAGAAGTTCGGCGACCGCCTGCTGTTCGACAACCTGAACTTCCTGGTGCCCTCGGGCGCCATCGTCGGCATCATCGGCCCCAACGGTGCCGGTAAGTCGACCCTGTTCAAGATGATCACCGGCCAGGAAAAGCCGGACACCGGCGAGATCGTGGTCGGCCCGACCGTGCAGCTGTCCTACGTGGACCAGAGCCGCGACGCGCTGGAAGGCAACCACAGCGTGTTCCAGGAAATCGCGGGCGGCCTGGACATCCTCAACATCAACGGCATCGAGATCCAGTCGCGCGCCTACATCGGCCGCTTCAACTTCAAGGGCCAGGACCAGCAGAAAATGGTCGGTTCGCTGTCCGGTGGTGAGCGTGGCCGCCTGCACATGGCCAAGACCCTGCTGCAGGGTGGCAACGTGCTGCTGCTCGACGAACCGTCCAACGATCTGGACATCGAAACCCTGCGTGCGCTGGAAGATGCGCTGCTGGAGTTCCCGGGCAACACCTTCGTCATTTCGCATGACCGCTGGTTCCTGGATCGCATCGCGACCCACATCCTGGCGTTCGAAGGCGATTCGCACGTGGAGTTCTTCCAGGGCAACTACCGCGAGTACGAAGAAGACAAGCGCCGCCGCATGGGCGACGACGCTGCGCCGAAGCGCCTGCGCTTCAAGGCGCTGAAGTAAGCAAGAACGAAAGGCCGCGCTCGCGCGGCCTTTCGCCTTTCATGGGCCGCAATCGATTTTTGTTGACGCTTTTGGCCTCTTCGCGACGCGCTTCAACGCCACCCGGCTGAAGGCTGCCCGTGTAAAGCAGTGTTGATTCCTTGTCGCACACGGCATCCTCCACACTTTGCAACTCGTTGTATGTTCCCGGCCCAACGCTTCGGTTTTCCTACGCACCCGATTCATCCCCCTCGTAGGAAAACACCATGAAAGCATTGATCTCCACCACGGCAGCGCTGCTGCTGTCCGGCACTGCCGCGGCCGCGCCGGCGAACTGGGAAGGCATCTACCTGGGTGCCCATGCCAGCCATGGCGAAGGCCACAGCCAGGACCGCAGCAACACCAATGCCTCTGAAAAGAGCATCCGCGGCTTTGCTGGCGGGCTGCAGGCCGGCCGCAACTGGCAGTTCGACAACAATGTGGTCGCCGGGATCGAAGGCGCCCTTTCCTTCGGCAACGTCAACCAGGAGTGGAAGGACCGCGACAACCATCGGTACAGCCCTTACTACGGCAAGGATGCGGTGACCCGTTCGGGTGCGATCAACCTGAAGCTGGGTTACGCGGCGGGCCAGTGGCTGCCGTACGTCAGCGCCGGCGTGAGCGTGGCCCGCCAGGAGTTTTCGCTGGGCTGCGACAAGTCGCTGGTGGAGGCCACCAACGGCTGCCGCGTGGCCGAATTCGAAACCCGCGCATCCCATGTATCCACCGGCGCGAACGTCGGCGCAGGCGTGCTGTACCGCTTCAGCGACCAGCTTTCGGCGGGTGCGGAGTACCGTTACACCCATCTGGGCTCCAGCCCGGTTTACCTGGAAGATCCCAACTACCCCGCTGCGGCGCGACGCAGCTTCCATACCAACTACAGCAGCGTTACGCTGAAGTTGAACTACCACTTCTAACCGCCTGGCGACGCACCCGCCGGTCCTTCGGGCGGCAGGGCGTGCAGGTACGAGAGATCTGCGATGTCCCTGTTCGAACGCCTGTTCCAGCTGCAGCAGCACGGCACCACCGTGCGCACCGAACTGCTGGCCGGTGTCACCACCTTCCTGACGATGTCCTACATCGTCTTCGTCAATCCCGAGATCCTGGGCACCACCGGCATGGACGCCGGTGCGGTGTTCGTGGCCACCTGTCTGGCCGCGGCGCTGGGCTCGGTGGTGATGGCACTGGCGGCCAACTTCCCGGTGGGCATGGCCCCGGGCATGGGCTTGAATGCGTTCTTCGCCTTCACCGTGGTCGGCGCTGCCGGCCTGCCCTGGCAGCAGGCGCTGGCGGCGGTGTTCATTTCCGGCCTGGTGTTCCTGGTGCTGTCGCTGACCGGCGTGCGCGCGTGGCTGGTGTCGGGCATTCCGGCGTCGTTGCGGTCGGCGATCGTGGCCGGCATCGGCCTGTTCCTGGCCATCATCGCGCTGCAGAAATCCGGCGTGATCATCGGCAACGAGGACACGCTGGTGGCGCTGGGCCCGCTCAATACCGCGCCGCCGCTGCTGGCACTGGGCGGTTTCCTGCTGATCGCGATCCTGGAAGCGCGGCGTGTGCGCGGTGCGATCCTGATCGGCATCCTGGCGGTGACCGCGGCCGGCTGGGCGTTGGGCGATCTGCAGTACCACGGGCTGGTGTCGTTGCCGCCGAGCCTGGCGCCGACCTTCCTGCAGCTGGACCTGCCTGGCCTGCTGCACCACAACGGCGGCGCGCCGATCGCCGTGCTGCTGCAGGTGGTGCTGGTGTTCGTGCTGGTGGAAGTGTTCGATGCCACCGGCACGCTGTATGGCGTGGTCGGCCGTGCCGGCCTGCTGAAACTGCCGGGCGCGCAGAAGCGGTTCGGCCGCGCTCTGCTGGCCGACAGCACGGCGATTGTGGCCGGCTCGCTGCTGGGCACCAGCAGCACCACCGCCTTCGCCGAAAGCGCCTCGGGCGTGCAGGTGGGCGGCCGTACCGGTTTGACCGCACTGGTGGTGGCTGCCTTGTTCCTGGCCGCGCTGTTGTTCTCGCCGCTGGCGGCGATGGTGCCCGGCTATGCCACCGCGCCGGCGCTGCTGTTCGTGGCCGGACTGATGCTGCGCGAACTGGTGGAAGTGGACTGGAGCGACCTGACCGAATCCGTACCCGCCGCGCTGTGTGCGCTGGCGATGCCGTTCACCTATTCCATCGCCAACGGCCTGGCGTTCGGCTTCATTGCCTATGCCGCGCTGAAGGCCGGCACCGGCCGCTGGCGCGAGGTGCACCCGGCGGTGTGGCTGGTGGCGGTGCTGTTCGTGCTGCGCTACGCGCTGGAGTGATCCGGTGGGCGCATGTTCACCATGCGTGGCCCGGTTCACCCGTTGCGAACGGTGCTCTGGGATGATGACCGCATGTCCACGCCCCTGCTGCCTCCCGATCCATCTTCGCCACTGCGCCGGCGCCTGCTGCGCGCCGCCCTGCTGGCGCCCGTAGCGGCGGCATTGACCACCCTGCCCGGCTGTTCGCTGCCGGAACAGGTGGACGGCACCTTCCTGCAGCCGTGGCGCAGCCACCTGCAGTGGCGCATGGCCGATTGGCAACGCTCGCTGCAGCTGGCACGCAGACTCGGCTGCAGGCAGCTGGTGCTGCAATGGAGCGGCATCGTCGGTGGCGCCGAGGGTGATTGGCAACTACCCGATACCAGTGTGCGCATGCTGTTCACCGCAGCCTCGGAAGCCGGTATCGCGGTTCGCGTCGGCCTGCCGTTCCAGCAACGCTGGTGGCAGGCCATCGGCGGAGACGACGCCGCACTGCAGGCCTTCTTCGCCGACAGCCTGGCGCAGGCGCGGGCCTGGCTGGCGCAGGCGCCCTGGTCTCGCCTGCAGGCATTCAATGGCTGGTACATCCCCTACGAACTCGAGCAGTACCACTGGGCCGATCCCGCCCGTCAGCAATGGTTGGCGCAGTGGCTGCACGGCATCTCCCAGGCGGCGGTCGAGCGTGGTGGCGACTGCGCGATCTCCTGCTATTTCAGCCGCCTGCAGACCCAGGGCGACCTGGTAACCCTGTGGGATGCCGTTCTCGCGCAGGCATCGGTCAGACCCATGGTGCAGGACGGCGTGGGTGTTGCCGGCGCCGGCAACGTACAGCAGCTGCAGCCGCTGCTGCAGCATCTGCGCACGCGTGGCGTGGCCTTCGATGCCATCGTCGAACTGTTCCGCGAGCTGCCCGGCGAGAACAACGACGGCACCCAGTTCAAGGGCGAAACCGCTGATGCCGCCCGTATCGAGCGACAGCTGGCCTGGGCACGCGACAGCGGCGCCGAGCACGTGCTGGTGTACGCGCTGGACCCTTGGCTGTCGCAGGACACGCCGGAAGCGGCCGCATTGCGCAAGCGGTGGGGGATCTGACCCCGGTACCGACGCGCAAAAAGCGCTACAGCGTGCGGCCGATGATGTCGCGCAGGATCTCGCTGGTGCCACCGAAAATCCGTAGTGCGCGCGCGTCGGCCCAAGCGCGGCCAATTCCATATTCGCTGCTGTAACCGTAGCCACCATGCAGCTGCAGCAGGTCGTCCAGCACCTGCCCTTGGATTTCGGTGGCGTTGAGCTTGGCTATGGCCGCGCGGGTAGGATCCAGTTGCCCGCTGATCTGCTCGCCCAGGCACTGGTCGAGGAAGCTGCGCAGCATCGCCAGTTGTGCAGTGGCCGAGGCCAGTACGAAGCGCGTGTTCTGGTGGTCGATCAGCAGCCGACCGAAGGCCTTGCGCTGGCGCACGTAAGCCACTGTCGCAGCCAGCATGCCTTCGGCCGACGCCGCCGCACGCAATGCGATGGCCAGGCGCTCGGCCGCCAGGTGTTCTTCCAGATAACCGAATCCGCGCCGCTCCTCACCCAGCAGGTGATCGGCCGGCAGTAACACGTCTTCGAAGAACAGTTCGGTGGTGTCCTGCGCATGCTGGCCGATCTTGGCCATCGGGGCACCGCGGCTGACACCCGCAGCGGCCAGGTCCACGCAGAACAACGTCAGGCCGCCGGCACCGAGTTCCGGGGCGACGGTGGCCACCACCACGGCGACGTCGGCATTGCTGCCGTTGGTGATCCAGGTCTTCTGCCCGTTCAGTCGATATCCGCCATCCACCGCGTCGGCACGGGTGCGAACCGTCTTCAGGTCACTGCCGGCATTGGGCTCGGTCATCGCAATCGCGCCGATCGCTTGGCCCTGCGCCATCTTCGGCAACCAGGCATCGCGCACGGCTGGCGTGGCGTACTGCATCAGATACGGCGCGACCATGTCCGAGTGGATCGAGAAGCCGATGCCCAGATAGTTGGCGCGTGCCAGTTCCTCGATCACGCAGGCGGCGTGGCCGTAGTCGCCCCCCATGCCGTACGGCTCGGGCAACTGGCAGTTGAGCAGCCCAGCCTCGCCCGCCGCGCGCCACAGCGCACGGGGTGTGATGCCATCGCGCTCCCACTGCGCGTACCCGGGCGCGATCTGGGCGTCGATGAAGCGACGGACCTGGTCGCGGAACAGTGCGTGGTCCTCGCGGAATACCGGCCGGTCTGCCATCGGATCAGCGGCCCACCGCGTCGGTGCCACTGAGCTGGCCCTGCAGCACCGGTGCGTTGGCGCTACCGGTCAGGAACAGGCTGTAGTGATCGCCGGGCTGCAGCGCAGGCAGTTCGACTGCAGCACTGTCCTTGCCGCCGCAACCGGCCACCAGCCGTGCCTTGACCGGATTGATGCCACGCGCGGCACTACGGCCAGCGGCGACCGCCGGGAACACCACTGCGCCCTTGTCGGCCATTGCCAGCTTGCCCTGGATGCAATTGGCGGCGAGGTTGTAGAAGCGGATCTCGGCCTTGAGGGCGTCACTGCTGCCACCACCGTCTTCGAGCACGTTGAAGGGCTTGGCCGCTGCGCCGGGATCCAGCACCAGGGTGGTGAAACTGCCGGCGGCCACCGCTGGCTGCGTGCGGGCCTTGCCGGCCACGCGCACGCTGAACGGCTTGCCGCCTTCAACGATCGCATAACGGGTAGCGCGTGTTGCCGGCCCGACGTTCTGGTCGGCGCCATTGCCGATACCGGCCTTGAGCACCGTGCTGCCCGGGTTGAGCACGCGCACGAAGGCAGAGCCAGCGGGCGGGCGCGCGGCATACAACTGGGCCAGGCGCCCTTCCGGTGCGCCTTGGGCGAAGGCTGCGCACGGCGACAGCAGCAGCGCGGTGGCGACCAGCGATTTCAGGACAGTGTTCATGCGGGTTTCTCCGTCGTGCGGAGCGTGCGCGCCAGGATCTGGTAGCGCTGCTCCAGTTGCTTGCGATCCACCTTGTTGCTGATCGTCTGCGGCAGCGCATCCACGGCGAACAGCTCGGAAGGGATCATATAAGGCGGCATGTAACGTTCGAGCTGGCCCTTCCAATCCGCCAGGTCCGCTGGCGGACGCTGCAGTGGGCCGGTCTGTGGCTGCGTGGTTTCAACAAAGCCGATCATCCGCACCAGGCTGCCATCGGGCCGCCGTAGTACCACGGCGGCTCCAGCGACGACGCCGGGCAGGCGGGCCAGACCGACATCGACCTCGGCCAGTTCAATGCGGTAGCCGTTGAGCTTGATCTGGTCGTCGCGGCGGCCACGGAAATAGAATCGACCCTGCGCGTCGACATCACCCAGATCACCGCTGCGGTACGCACGCTTGCCGTTGTGTTCGAACAACACGCCGGCATCCAGGTCTGGGCGCTCGAGATAGCCACGCATCACATGGTCGCCGGCCATGCAGATCTCACCATCATCGAGGAACACCTCGGCATAGGGCTTGCCGATGCCGATCGGGAACGGGTTGGGTGCCGCCGCACGCAATGCCGGATCGATTTCCACCCACGTGGTGGAACAGGTGGCTTCGGTCGGCCCATAGGAATTGATGATGCGCACCTGCGGGAAGCGCGCCCACAACTCTTCAGCCACGCGCGGCGTGAGTGATTCGGCACCGAACACGAACACCTGCAGGTCGGGCAGGTGCGCGGCGTCGAAACGCGGATTGAGCATCTGCTGGCGCACGAACGAGGGCGTGGATGCCCATACGGCCACGCGCGAATCCCGCAGATGATCGACGAACTGTTCGCTGCTGGCGATCACCTCGCGTGGGCACAGCACGCAACAGCCGCCCAGGCCCAGTGCTCCGCACAGATCGAACAGCGAGAAGTCGAAGCTGAAGAGCATCTGGTTCATGAACGCTGGCGCCGGGCCGAGCGTCAGGCAGTCGCGGATCCAGCCGGTGAACAGCGCAACGCTGTCGCGGCCGATCTGCACGCCTTTGGGGTCGCCGGTGCTGCCGGAGGTGAACATGATGTAGGCCAGATCCGGCACCGCCAGCGCTCGCGGCGCGTCGGCACCGGGCAGGAACGCGTCGGCGGCAGCATCGTAGACCGCACGTGCGTGCACCAGCGTGGTGATGCGCTGCAGGCGGGCTGGCGGGTTGATGGTGTCCACCGGTACGTAGGTCACGCCCAGGCAGAGGCAGCCGAGCATGGCCACCACGAAGGCGGATTCCTTGTGCCCGGAGATCACCAACGCATCGCCCTGCCCCAGGCCAGCAGCACGCGCACGATCGATCCACTGCTGGGTGGCGCGATGCAGCCCGGCCCAATCAAGTACGCCATCGGCCGCATGCAGGGCGGGTGCCTGCGTGGCAACATCCAGGTCGGCGAAACGGCATTGGTCGAAATCGAAGTACATCGCGCTACCTCCAGTACCCGCGGGCGATCAGCTGGGGCGGTGCTCGGCCACGTAGTCGGCCAGCACCTGCACCGAATCAACCAGGGCGTCGATTTCATCCACCGGCAGGGTGACGCCAAGACGGTCCTTGACCTCGACCATCAGCTGCACCTTGGACATCGAATCGAAGAACGATTCCATGTATTCGTCCGGCTGCACGCGGGTACCAATCACCGCCTCGACGATATCGATGAGCTGGTTCTGGATTGTCTGCTTGTCCATGTTGGAATCCACCTTGTCAGAACTGGAAATAAAGGAAACGGGTTTCTTTGTGCAGGTTCAGCAGGCACAGCGACAGCAGCACCAGCATCACCAGCAGCCAGGCCCAATTGGGCTGCCAGCGCATCCACGCGCGGGGTGCCGGGCTGGGTTTTGCCAGCGCGGGAGAATACACACCCATGATCTGGTGCGCGTTCGGTGCCAGCCAGACAATGGCCAGTGCCACCAGGATGTACAGCAGCTGCAGGTGATGGCCCAGCAGCAGACGCACGCCATCGGCCAGGCCCATGCCTGCGACATGGCCAAGGTTCTCCATGCTTTCCCAGCCGCGCACGCCGAACATGCCCTGCACCAGCTGCCACGCATCGTGCACGCCATCGGCGCGGAAGAACGCTTGCGCCACCAGCACCGCGCCGAAGGTCACCAGCAGGTAGCCCGCGTGCTGGAACGGATTGAGCTTGCGCATCGCGGCCGGCTTGCGACCGCCGACAAAGACCCGCCACGCATGGTTGATGACCAGGTAGGTGGCATGCAGCAGGCCGAAGATCAGGAACTGCATGCCGGCGCCATGCCAGATGCCGGCCAGGCCCATCGCCCACACTGTGGGCAACACGATCATCGAGAAGAAGCCGCCAGCCGATGCCACTGCCGTGGGGCCGGTGGCACGGCCATGGCGGGTGCGCCAGCGGGTCACGGCCATCGCGACCGGGTAGTACAGGTAGGCGGTGATGTAACGGGTGAGCGTCATGTGCCAGCGCGCCCAGAAGTCGATGATGCTGGTGGCCTTGTACGGCGAATTGAAGTTCAGCGGGAAGCGGATGCCGAACATGCGGGCCAGGCCCAGCGCCATGTCCGAATAGCCGGAGAAATCGAAGTACAGCTGCAACGCATAGCTGAGCGCGGTGGCCCACGCGCCCCAGAACTGCACATCGCCGGTGGAGGCGAAGCCGGCATCGGCATACGGCGCGATGCTGTCGGCGAGCAGTACCTTCTTGGCCAGGCCGATGACGAACAGCATGCCGCCGATGGACAGGTTCTCGGCCTGGAAGCGATAGGTCTCGCGCTTGCTGAACTGCGGCATCATCTCCTTGTGGTGCAGGATCGGGCCGGCAATCAGGTGCGGGAAGAAGGTCACGAACAGGACATAGCTGAGCGGGCTGCGGTCGTTGACCACGCCGGCACGGCAGTCCAGCAGGTAGCCGATCTGGGTGAAGGTGAAGAAGGAAATGCCCAGCGGCAGAATCAGTGTGTCCATCGGGCCGACGTTGAAGCCGATGTCGTGGACGAAGTTCACCATCGCCGCGAAGTACTTGTAATGCACCAGCAGCAGGATGTCGGCGGCCACGCCCAGCGCAGTGGCCAGCAGCTGCAACCGGGGACGTTTGGCCAGCGCCAGGATCACCAGGCTGACCAGGTAGTTGAAGACGATCGAGCCGGCCAGCAGGATCACGAACTGCGGATTCCACCAGCCGTAGAACACGATCGAGGCCACGCACAACCAGAGCGCGGCCAACCGGGGCTGCAGCGCGCCCAGCAGGTAGTGCACACCCAGCGCGATCGGCAGGAATATCAGCAGGAACAGGAAAGAGTTGAACAGCATGGTCGGTCGGCGCTCAGTCGATACCGGCCAATGCCTTCTGCTCGCCTTCGGTCAGCGGCAGGGACAGGGCCATTTCGGAAAATTCCCAGATAACCAGTTTCACGGTAGGCGGCCACGTCGACTGCTGCGGCAGTGCCGCCAGCAGTGCGCCGGAAAACTGGCCGCCGTCCATGCTCTGGTTCCACACTTCGCGCCCCAGGCCATGGCCCAGGCGTTCGGCAAACAGGCTGCGGCGGCCGTTGGAGCTGCCCAGCAGCAGCACCTCCACCGGCGGGGTTTCGTCCAGCAGGCCGCCACTGCGCAGCGGCGCGATGACCTGCTCCGGCTCCAGGTCCAGCGGCGGCCGCCATGATGGCGGTGCGTGTTCCAGGCCCGCCAGCACGATCAGGTCGCCCATGCGCGGCTTCGGTGTCCCCAGTGGCCCAACCTCGAAGGCCTGGCTGCCCTGCCCGCCCAGCAGCGGCAATGCCACCGCGCTCACCGCGTCGGCCGCGCGCTGCGCGCCAATGCGGTTCATATGCACGTCGGTACGGAAGAACACCGGCGCGTCCTGCCCGGCCAGCACCGGCAGCAGGTCCACGCTGGCCACGTTGGCAGCGGACAAGGCCTGCTGCCACTGCCCGTAGCGCGCACGCATCGGTTCGGAATAGCGCAGGCCACAGGTGTGCGCCTGCTCGATGCGCGACTTGTCCGGCACCACCACCACCAGCAGCTTCGCACCGGTGGCCTGCAACTGCTGCGACCAGTGCTGCATCAGGCGCACGCGATCGTTGAATACCTTGGCACCGGCACCCGGCTGCGGACGCAGGCCATCGCGATAGAACAGCCAGTCCGGGCACCCCAGCGCCACCTGCTCGCCAAGATCGCCCAGCAGGCGATAGCGCACGGCGGCCCCCAGCAGGTCGCCCTGGGCCTGGATCGGCAGCCGCAGKGCCTGGTTGATCGCCTGCCCGGCTTCGCCATCTGCCCAGCGCGAGGGCAGCAGCTTCTCGGCCGGCAGCTTGGCGTTGGCCAGCATCCAGGCACCGGCGCAGACGCCGATCAGCAGCAATGCCGATACCACCACGGCGGTCAGCCGATGGGCACGCGGTGGGACAGCAGGTGGCAGGGGCGCGGGCGCCCCGGGACGGGCATTCATCGGATCACTGCCCCAGCGCCTTGTGCAGGCGTGCCTTCCATTGTTCGGGGGTCATGATCGAGGCGTTGTCCCACTGGCCGCGTGCATCCGGGCCCTGCGGGTAGGACGGTTCGAACATCTGCCAGACCAGCACCTGCGGCTTGTTCTGCTTGAACGCGGGTGATTCCAGGTACTCCAGCAGCATCACCCAGTGGCCGACGTTGCCGGGCTTCCAGTTCACCGATACCGGGCGGTCGATCAGGTTGGACAGCTTCTGCGGGAAACCGAAATACGGCTGCACCATGCTGTGGCCGGTCACGTGCACCGGCGCCGGTGCATCATCCAGCAGCGACTGCTGTTCGGCCTGGCGGCGCACGGTGAAGGTATCGCGGCCGATCGCCTTGCGCTGTTCATCGGTCAGGAACAGCTCGGCCAGATCGCCGAAGCGGCGTTCCTTGATCTCGCTGCCCAGCGGCATGCCGCTGCCGGCCTGCCCGGCCAGGGTCGGCACCTGCTCTTTCACCTTCGCGGCGACGGCAGCGGCCACTGCGTCGGCGGCCGGCTGGGTCCAGTGCTGATCGCTGCGATAGAACACCTCCTGGCCGCCCTGCTTGACCTGCCGCATCGCCTGCAACGCATCGACAGCCGGCACGTGGGCATTGACCAATCCCTCCAGTTCCAACGCATAGCGACCACGCACCGCATCGCCCAGGCGCTTGCCATCGGGCAGCTTGTCTTCATAGAACAGGGCCTTGTCCGGCAGCACCAGCACCTGCAACTTGACCCCGGCGGCGGCCAGCGTGCGCTGCGCCTCGGCGATCAGCGCCGTGTTGCGGGCGACGGCGGCACTATCGACGTCGGTCAGGCTGCCCCAGGCCGGGAACAGCCAGCCATCCTTGCCAGTCAGCACGATGGACGAGTCCTGTGCGGCGGCGGCGATGGTGGTTGCAGGCGCCTGTGCCTGCACGGAATTGACCAGGCCCAGCGCGCACAGTGCGGCCAGCAGGAGCATGCGCGGACGACGCGCGGTGGTGGAGAGCGGAACAGGCTTCATCTGCAGATCCTTCGTGCGGAGTCAGTAGTAGAGGGTTGCGGTTGCGAACAGGCCCTTGGCCCGCTGGGTATCGCCGCCGCCGATGGCGAAGCGGTAGGACACCGACAGGTCCAGGTAGGAGCGCGCCGCGTTGTAGTGGTCTTCGCGGAACCAGTAACGGACGCCGACGCCAGGACCGGCCCCGAGCGACCAGCTGCGCTGGGTGTCGGACAGGTTGAACGACTGCGGCCCGATGCCGGGATAGTCGATGCCGCGCACCCGCGAGCGCTGGTCCTGCCAGTCCGCGCCCAGCACCAGGTAAGGGGTCAGCAGCCAGCGGGTCTGGTCGGCACCGAAGCGGTAATTGCGCCCGGCCCGCAGTTCTGCCGCGGCGAAGGCCTGCTGGCGGCGCAGGCGGCCATTGGATTCACTTACGCGCTGGGACGGCGCGCCGTTGGCGTCGAGTGCATCGACGGTGAAGTGGGCACGGTTGTCATCCCAGCTCAGGCCGGCCTGGGCGTAGCCGCTGATCGTCCACCACTGGGTGACGTCGGTGCGCACGCCGGTGCCGTTGTAGAACCCGTAGGTGGCGTAGGTCATCCAGCCACCGGCGCTGTCGTTGAGCCGGTAACGGGCCAGCAGGTTGGCCTGCAGCGGGCGTTCGGATTCGATCTGGATCTGGCAGCGGATGGCGGCGGAGTCGGCATAGATGCCGCCGCGCCGGGTCGCGCTGCCGAGGAACTGGCGGCGTTCCAGGCCGACGCTGAGGCCGGTCTGGCCGAAGGCATAGCGCACGCCGAACGAACCAACGGTGGATGGCCAGCCGGCGATCGAACGCGAACGGCTGAGGCGCTCTGCGCGTTCACGGTTGTCCGGCGTCGCCTGCCCGGTGCAGGGGTCGGTGAACAGCAACGATTCGAACGTACCGCCTTCGTCGTACAAGGTATTGGCGATGCGCGCGTAGGCTTCCAGCGTGCCGTGCTGGTTGTTGGTGGCCTGCGGCCGCCAGAAGGCTTCCAGCGTGCTGAACACCGAAGCGCCGGGCGTGCTGATCGATGCCCCGCCCAGGTTGGTGGCTGCTTGGCGCGACCCACGGTAGCCGGCCGAGGCGGTTACGCCCCAGTCGCGCGAGTAACCGGCGATGGCACTGCGCGTGTTGTAGCGCTGCGCCTTGTCCAATGGCAGCTGGCCGGCGTCGGCAGCGTCGATCGCGCCGCGCAGCAGGGTCACGGCCTGGCGGTGATCGCCGCTGGCGGCACTGGCATAGGCCTGGTCCATCATCACCGTCTTGGGCGCCTTGCCGGTGGCCTCGGCGGCTCGGAAGTCAGCCAGCGCCAGCGCCGGTTCGCGCGCCGCCTGATTGAGGTAGCCACGCTGCATCAGCAGGCCCGCATCATCGGGGTGGGTGGCCAGCGCGCTGTCCAGGCGCTGGCGCGCCTCGCCCTGCTGGCTGCGGTTGCCGGCGGCCAGGGTCGTGGTCAGCAGCCCTTGCAAGGTCGCACTGTCCGGCGTTTCCTGCACGGCCTGGCGCGCTTCGCTGATGGCCTGCTGGTAATCCTGCCGGCCATAGGCCGCGTAGGCGCGCTGTGCCGGGCCGCCTTCGCCCTGCAGATCGGCGGGCATCAGTTCGCACTGGGTACCGTAAGGCGTATCGCGGCACTGCTGGAACGGCGCCGGATAGGACTGCAGCGTCAGGGTCTGGCCGGCGCGTGCGCCACGGATCGCCTTTTCGCGCTGGGTCACCGCCTCGCGGATGCCCTGCCGTGAGGACGCGTCTACGTCGTCCAGGGGATCCGCCTGCAGCGGCGCCAGCAGCGCGGTGGCACGGCTGCGATCGCCGGCAGCCACTGCGGCGTCCACCGCCAGCAGGCGCACGTTGCGGCGCTGCTGATCATCGAGCCAGTCCTGCTGCAGGGCCGCGTCGAAATCGGCGTTGGCCTGTGCGGCGTTGCCCTGGCGCTGGCGCAGATAGGCCCGCATCACCAGGGCGACGGTATCGTCGGCATCGTTGTCCAGGGCCTGGTCGGCGGTGCGTTCGGCTTCTGCCAGCTGCCCATCGAGCAACTGCGTGGTCATCAGCAGCAGGCGGTGCGAGGCGACGTCGGGCGCACGTGCCACCGCTTCGCGGGCGAACCCGACGGCGGCCCGGAAATCCTGCGATATCAGCGCCTGGTAGCCTTCCTGTGCCGGTTTCACTGCACGCTGGCGGCCCAATGCCACGCGCTTGGCGCGTAGATCTGCCACATTCGGTGCGCCCAGCTGCAGTGCAGTAGCCGCCGCAGCGTCGGCCTGCTCCAACTGCTGCTGCGCTTCCAGCGAGGCGACCCACAGCATCGCCCATGCACCCTGCTGCGGCTGCTGACGGAAGGCCTGTTCGGCCTTGCTGGCGGCCACCGCCATCTGGTCGTTGTTGTAGGCGGTATAGGCTTCGGTCGCGATGGCGAATGCCTGCTGGTAAGCGCGCTCAGCCGGCGTCTGTCGTGCCGCCGGAACGGCGCGGGCACCACCGCCGCTGGCAGCAGCGGCCGCCGGCGCGGTGGCCAGCCCCGGCAACGCCGGATCCTTCAGCCCCGCATCCAGCGCACGCCGCGCCTGCTGGCGTGCCTCATCACTGCGACCGAGCTTCTGCAGCGAATAGATCTGCAGCAACCGCAGGCGCACCACATCCGGGCGCAGCCGCGATGCTTCGCCGGCCTGTCGCAGGGCCGTGCTGTAATCGCCACGCTCGTAGGCGGCGAACGCCTGCTCGGCCATGCGGTAGGCGGGCCCGGACAGCGGCAATGGCACGTCGGCCTGCGCGTATGCCGGGGCAGCGGCCGCCAGGGCAACGGCGATGACGGTGGACAGCAGCGAGGTCTTCATACCGTTGCAACTCCGGGAGGCGGCGACTGCAGCATCGCCGCGCGGCGGCGTTGTTCTTCCATCGCCTGGGCGATGGCGTCTTCGGTGGCGATGCCCCGCTTGACCAGGTAGTCGCCGATGCGTCCATCACGCTGGGGCTTGTACTCATCCAGTGCGATCTCGAAATGCGCGTGGTCGATCAGGCGCATTTCCACCAGCAGGTCGCCCAGCAACGGCACGGTATCGATGCGCCAAAGCTCGGCGCCACTGATCATGCGCAGGCCGGCGTTGATCTCGCTTTCGCGGGCAATGCTCTGCTCGACCTGGGCGTTGCCGGTTTCCTGCTTCAACAGGTCCAGTGCGGCCTCCGACAGTGGATTGGCCACGGCCAGCCGCAGGGTACCTTCCTGCAGGGGCGGCAACGGCAGCATGCGCCACTGCACGCAGGCGTCGACGCTGACCGGGAACCCGCCCCGGCCCAGATAATCGACGTCGATCACCGCACGCTGCAGGTCGCCCTGGAAGGCAATCGCCTCGGCCAGCGTTTCATCATCCAGCCAGCCCTGCGACAACAGGATCCGGCCCAGAGGCTGCTGGCGCCCGCCCTGCTGTTGCTGCAGCGCCTGTTCCAGGCGCTCGGGCTCGACGGCCTGCCAGGTGGTCAGCAGTTCACCCAGGCGCTTGCGGGTCTGCACCAGTGCTGCGGCATCGGGGAAATCATGCATGGTCTTGTCCCAGACCATGCGCTTGCCGAAAAACAGATAGGCCAGGAACATCCGCCATGCGCGCGCGGTGGCCATGAAATTGACCATGTTGCCGACCACCATGCGTGGGATCGACATCAACGCGTGTTCCCAGCCATACAGCCGGTTGACGAAGTAGAAGCGCTGCACCACGCGGGTGGCCAGGGCAGCGGTGGTCAGCAGCGCCACGTTCATCTGCCAGCTGCCCGCCTGGAACACGCTGGGGTACTGCAGGTTCCACACACCGGTCATCTTCAGCAGCCAGAACAGCAGCAGCTGCAGGAAGATCAGGTAGGCGATGATGCTGACAAAGGAGGTGATGATGCCTTTGCGATCGCGCGCCAGCAGGTACTTGGTCGCCAGCGAGCCGCGCCAGCCCAGCGTTTCCCAGCTCTGCAGGCCGATACCCAGTACCCAGCGCGCCTTCTGCCGGTAGGACGCACGGAAGTTGTCGGGAAAATACTCGCGTACGCACAGCGCCATCTGCTGGGTGCGCTCACGCACCGGCCCCCAGCCAAACCAGGACGGTCGCCGTACCAGGAACTGCACCGGGAAGCGGGCGAAGATCGAGTGCATTCCCATCGTCGCCAACCGTGCGCCGACGTCATAGTCTTCGGTCAGGCTGTCTGTATTGAACGGCTGGTTGCCGGTGGCCTCGCTCAGCGCCAGCAGCGCACGTCGCGAGAAACAGGTGCCCACGCCCGCCGACGGCACCATGCCGGACACGCTCTCGCGGACCACCAAGTCCTTGGCATGCCATTCGGCGAACTCATCCATGTACACGCCCGCCACCAGTTCGTACCACTCGCGGTCCAGCGAGGTCACCGGCAACTGGATCATGTCCTTGCGTGGCAGCAGGTAGTTGAAGAAACGCAGTTCCATCGGGTGCAGCACGTCTTCACTGTCGTGCAGGATGACGCCGGCGAACTCCATGTCGTGGCGCTTTTCGTAGTCGAAGATCGACAGGATCAACCAGTTCAGGCAATCGGCCTTGCTGGTGGGGCCGTCATGCGGCACTTCCACGCGGCGCAGACGCTTGTAGCGCCGGCGCATGCGCTCGACTTCGTCGATGGTCTGCTGGTCGTTGGGATAGGTGCCGACGAATACGATGTACTCGCGATAGTCGAGCACATCGATCATGTTCTCCACCATCTGCGCGATGACGTCGTATTCCATCCACGCCGGCACCATGATCGCCAGCGGCTGTTCCGGCCGCTGCAGCAGGTCCTGCTGGGTCAGCGGCTTGTACTCACGGCGCTTCTTGACCGTCAGCGTGCGCCAGCTTTCGCGGACCCAGTACCAGACGTCGATGAACAGGTCATCAAGGCTGGAAATCAGGATCAGCACGGCCACCGCCGCTGCCACTGTCTCCAGGGCAGCGTAGTAGTTGGCCAGCTGGATGTTCCAGAACAGACCGTCCACGGTCGATCAGTGCCCGGTGCTGGCAGACTTGCGGCGGCGACGGATCTGGGTGATGCGGGCGGCCGCCAGGGCGAGCACCACGATGCCCACCAGCAACAGCAGCCATATCATGTGCTGTTCCCATTTCGACTGCGGATTGCCCTCCTGGGCGATACGCGAACCGTAGGGATCCTGGCTGTCGAAATCACGGACGACGTTACTGCCGTCGATCACGGCGAGGTCGCCACGCAGCAGGCGGAACGGTGTGTCGAGCGTCGGACCCCGGGTGCCCAGATCGCTGTACAGCACACCGGTCTGGCCACCGGCAGTGGCCACCTGCACTGCAGCGGCGTGTTCCAACCCGGTCAGGTCCAGCAGCGGCTGCGGCTTGCCGGCAATCAGCAGCTGACCATTCTTCAGGCCCGCCAGCGAGACACCGGACGGTGCCAGCGCGAAGGCCAGGTAAGGCTTGGTCGGGCTGATCGCCGTGCCCGCATCCACAACCTTGAAGCTGGCTGCTTCCGGCGATGCGCCCACGGCGCTGGCGATGGCGATGACCTTGGCCAACGAGGTCGGCGCATCCTGCAGCCAGGTACCCGGCACGAACACTTCATTGGCATGCGCCAACTGGCTGGCCGCACCGATGAAGTCTGCGCCGAGCGTGCGCTTGGCCAGTTTCAGGTGGCTGCTGGGCAGGATCGACACAGGGAACGCGGTGGCTGGATCGTGGCAGTAAGGCCGCGCCGGCTGCCGCAGGAAGCTGACCCGCACTTCATTGCGGGCCGACAACGCGTAGGTGGGCACCTTGGCAACCAGCCGCTGCGGCTTGCCATCGGTGGACAGCACCTTTGCCCCGAGCAGGTAGTCGTTGAAATAGATCGTCGCAACCGCGCCCTGCCCGGCCGCATTGGGTGCAGCCGATACATCCAGCACCACCTCTTCCGGCAACCGGCCATCGGCCGACAATGCGCCCAGTTCGAAGGTCGCGCTGCGGTCGCCACGGGTGACGATGTCCTGCGTGCCGGCGATGTTGCCCAGCCGGCTCAGCAGCACGCGATCCCCTTCCATCGCCGGTGCGGTCGCCTGCGTGACCTGCAGCGAACGCCCCAACGCATAGTTGCGCCACTGTTCGGACAGCAGCCCTGCTACCTTGCCGCCGGCTGCCGGGTCGACCACCAGGGTCGGCCGTCCGGCAACGGTGGTCACGCTCACCGAGGCATTGGCCATCGGCTTTTCCAATGCCGCCATGTCGGCGCCGCGCCAGGTGCTGAAGGCGCTGGCGGCATCCGCGCCGCTGGCACCGACCTGCACGGCCAGCGCATCCAGTGCCGCCCGCACGCCGTTGCGCAGCGCATCGCTGCCGATCATCACATCGGCGGCGAGTGGGCCGCTGTCACGCAGCGACAACAGCGCACCGACTTCGGCCAGATCCTTGATTGCGTGCGCGCGCTCACCGGCTGCCAGCGCCGCGTAGGCAGGCACGCCCTGCAGACTGGCGGGAATGATGATGCCGGTCAGGTCCACGCTGTCGCCGACCTTGGGCAGTGCGACCACATCAACCTGCTTGCCTCCGGTCTGCAATGCTGCACCGATGCGCCACGCCGCATCGTAGGTCGATGCCTGCAGCGCCTTGCCCTCCACCAGCAGGCGCACGCGCGGCGGCAGTGCGCCCCAGGCCTTGGCCACGGTGTCCACCGCACGTCCATCGAAGCGATAGCTGAAGCGCGAATCCGGCGACAGCCGCAGTACGTTGGCTGGCGCGCTCTGGTCCGCGCAGCGGTAGTCGGAAACGATCGACCACCAGCCCACGCCGACACGGACGAAGCCGTTCTCGCGGGGCTCGCCATCAATGGCCAGCAGCTGGCTGGCGTCGCCCTGCGCGTCGGTGATCGAACGTGCCGCCATCGGATCGCCATCGACCGACCACAGCCCCGACGTGCGCCCGGTATGGCCACGCACATAGCGGCCATCCAGCTGCAGCTGCGCATCGCGGGTCGGCACGCCCACTGGTACGGGCAGGTAGACCTCGCGCTGGCTCTCCTGCCCGCTGAGCACCAGCGGCTGGCGGAAGCCGAGCTGGCGCAGCGTCATCTGCCGGCTTACCGTGCTGTCCCCGGTCCATTCGGTGAACTGGCCGGCAGCGCTGTCAGCAGCGGCAGCGGCAGCGGAGCTCGCCAGGGCCAGCACGGAGGAAACAACGAGGAAGCTACGTCGGCCGGTCTGGGTCATGGCGTCACTTCTTGCAGAGGAGAGGGAGCAAGACCGGCACGGTGGCCGGTGGCGAATTCGGGTAGTGGATGCCCACGCAGGGCTGCGACGATGCGCGCACTGGCTCGACCATCACCATAAGGACTGGCGTCGGGGTCGAAATGCGTCGAATGGGGTGGCTGTGCCAGCGCGGCGTTGACGGCATCGACGATCCGCGTCGGCGCGGTGCCGACCAGCTTCACCACCCCGGCATCGACCGCCTCCGGACGCTCGGTGACATCGCGCATCACCAGCACCGGCTTGCCCAGAGCGGGCGCTTCTTCCTGCACGCCGCCGGAGTCGGTAAGGATCACGTCGGCGCGTTGCATCAGGCGCACGAAGCTCAGGTAATCCTGCGGCGGTACCAGGTGCACGTTGCCCAGATGGCCCAGCTCGGCATTCACCGGGCCCTGCACGTTGGGGTTGAGGTGCACCGGATAGAGCACCTGCAGGTCTTCGCGCTGGGCCAGCTCGGCCAGTGCGCGGCAGATGTCCAGGAAGCCCTGGCCGAAACTCTCGCGGCGATGGCCGGTGACCAGCAGCAGGCGACGCTCGGGATCAAGCATCTGGAAGGGCGCATCGGCGCGCGCGCGCAGTGCCGGGTCGCGATCGAGCTGCTGTACGGTCTGCTGCAGGGCGTCGATGACGGTGTTGCCGGTCACCAGGATCCTGCCGCCCAGATGTTCGCGTGCAAGGTTGGCACGCGAGCTCGGCGTCGGCGCAAACAGGAAATCAGAGACGACATCGATGACGCGGCGATTCATCTCTTCCGGCCACGGCCGGGTGATGTCGCCGGTACGCAGGCCCGCTTCGACGTGCCCCACCGGAATGCGGTGATGGAAGGCAGCGACTGCAGCGGTCATCGCCGTGGTGGTATCACCGTGGACCAGCACGCGATCGGGCCGCACCTGCGCATACAACGCATCCAAGCGCTCGAACAGCTTGGCGCACAGGCCGTTGAGGGTCTGGTTGGGAACCATCACATCAAGATCGTGATCGGCGGTGATCTCGAACAGCGACATCACCTGGTCCAGCATCGCCCGATGCTGGCCTGTGGTGCAGACGATGGATTCGATATCCGGCGCCTCACCCAGCGCCTTTACCAGCGGCCCCATCTTGATTGCTTCAGGACGGGTACCGAAAACAGAAAGAACCTTCACCGCAGAACTCCCTCAAGACCTGCAAACATCCTGTACGCGGATCGTAAGCGATCTCGTGAAGTTCGGCCACGTAAATGTGATACGCATCACAAAGACGCGTAGCAAGCCGGATGAAGCAACTGACGCAGAGCGTCACTATGTGACGCTAGGGCCCGTTTCAGGAGGCAGTTCGAACACTTGCCGTAGGTAGGACAGGTAGCCCGGGTCGTCGCACATGCTCTTGCCCGGCGAGTCACTGAGCTTGGCCACCGGCTGGCCGTTGCAGCGGACCATCTTGATGACGATGTTCAGCGGGGTCGGCCCCAGATCGTTGGTCAGGTGGGTGCCCACGCCGAACGCCACCTGGCAGCGGCCACGGAAGTAGTCGTACAGGCGCATCACCTTGGTGATGTCGAGCCCATCGCTGAACACCAGTACTTTGCTGCGCGGGTCGACCCGGCGCAGCTGGAAGTGGGCCAGCATGCGGTCGCCCCAGTCGAACGGGTCGCCGGAATCATGGCGCACGCCGTCGAACAGCTTGCAGAAATACATGTCGAAGTCGCGCAGGAACGCATCCAGCCCGACCACGTCGGACAGGGCGATGCCAAGGTCGCCGCGGTACTCGCGCGCCCACGACTCCAGCGCCGCCACCTGCGAATCGCGCAGGCGCGGGCCCAGTGCCTGGAACGCCTGCAGGTACTCGTGGGCCATGGTGCCGTGCGGCGTCATGCCGTACAGGCGCGCGAAGTGCACGTTGCTGGTGCCGACCAGCTGCGGGCCCAGCGCATCGCGCAGCAGCGGCAGCAGGCGGGCATGCCAGTCGCGCGAGTAGCGGCGGCGGCTGCCGTAGTCGGCGATGCGGCACTGTTCGAAGCCGGGGGTATCGCGCAGCAGCGCGGCCTTGGCCTGCAGGCGGCGTTCGCCTTCGGCGAAATCCGCCGTGGTGGTGTTGCGGAACCAGACTTCGTTGATGATCGCCAGCAGCGGCACTTCGAACAGGATGGTGTGCAGCCACGGGCCGGTGATGTCCAGTTCGATCTCACCGGGTACGGTCTTCGATGCGCGCAGCTGGATGTACTTGCGATCCAGATGGAACAGGCCGAGGAAGTCGGCGAAATCCGGCTTCACGAAGCGCAGGCCACGCATGTAGTCCAGCTCTTCCTGGCTGAAGCGCAGACTGCACAGGTGGTCGATCTCTTCATCGATCTGGTCGATGTAGCGGGCCAGCTCGATACCGGGGGTGCGGCATTTGAAACGGTATTGAACCTGCGCGCCGGGGTGCTGGTGCAGCACCGCCTGCATCATGGTGAACTTGTACAGGTCGGTGTCGAGCAGGGACTGGATGATAGGCATGGGGGAATTATGCGCCCGTATGGGTGAACCGGGGTCCGCGATGGAGGCGGGCCCCTCACGCGCTCTGCAGTAGATCCACGCCATGCGTGGAGGATCCTGTGGCAGCGCGTTACAGCGACCTGCGCAGCAACCTCGGCACCTGCACCAGGGCATGGGCCCAGATCGCCCCCCACACTGCCACCCGCACCGGCAACGACCGCTGCGACGCCTCGAACTTGCTGAAATAGCGCCACAGCCCGCGATGCTTGTGCCATTCCACGAAGAACGGGCGCGAACGGCTGGATACCCCGCGCACGTGGGTCACCTTCAGGTCGTTGGCGATGGCGACCACGCCACCGGCCTCACGCACGCGGCGGCACAGGTCCAGGTCTTCGGCGTGCAGCCGGTAGCCGGCATCCCAGCCGCCGATGCGATCAAACAGGGCGCGCGGCATCAGCAGCAGCGCACCGGACAATGCCGGCACCTGCTGCAACGGCTGCGCCGGGTCGCGGGCAATAGCCAACCGCGCGCCACGACCGGGCGAGCGCAGCATGGCAAGGAAGTCCGGATCACGGCGCCGCACCGCGTCATCGGCCTGCCCGTGTTCGTCCACCTGCTCCACCCCCAGCAGACTGTCGCCCACCGCATTGGCGCGGTCACGCAGGGCTGCCAGCGTATCGACTTCGACCATCAGGTCCGGATTGATGAAGGCCAGCCACGGGCTGCGTGAATCGGCAACGCCCTGGTTGTTGGCCGCGGCGAAACCGGGATTGTCCGGGTTGGCGATGAAACGTACGCGCGGATCGTGGCTGGCGTGGCGCTGCACGACTTCCAGGGTGTCATCCAGCGATCCATTGTCGACCACCCGGATCTCGGCCACGTCCTGCGCCTGGCGCAGCCGCGACAGGCAGGCATCGATGGTGCTGCCGCTCTGGTAGGTGACGACGATGGCGGCAATGGCGGAATTCAAACAGGCGGCTCCAACGGTGATGGCGGGACGAACAGGTCGCCCTGCCCGCGCGGCATTATCGCCTGCTGCAGGCCGTGCTGCAGGTCCTGGCGCAGCGTGTGCAGCGGATCGTGCATCAGGAAGTCAGCCAGCCGCGGTACCCAGCCTGGCCAGCGCGCGGCCAGTGCTTCCAGATCGCCGTCGCGGCTGGGCGCTTCACTGGCACGGCTGACGAAGGCGTTTTCGCACAACACGTTGCGCCAACCGAGACCGGCCATGCGCAGGCTCAGATCGACCAGCGCCGCGTTCCAGCCCAGGTAACTTTCTGCATCCAGGCCACCGGCGCGCCGCCGTGCATTGGCGCGCACCAGCACGGCGTGGGTGACCGCCGAAGGGAGTTCAGGATGCAGGGTCGGCAGCGCGGCGCAGACATGGGCCAACAGCGCTGGGTCGTCCGGTTCGGGGTTGAGCTCACCCAAGCGCGGCCACGCCGCAGTTTCGCCCACGTTGCACCACGGCGTGGCCGTGGCAATGGCCGCGTCGCGTGCAAACGTGGCCTGCAGCTGCTGCAGCCATCCCGGTGCAGGCACGCTGTCCGGGGCCAGCACCGCGACGTCCAGGCCATCGCAGGCACGCAGCATTTCGTCCAGGTGGGCAACCTCGCCGAGTGGCCTGGCGCGGCGGGTGTATTCGGCCTGCAGCGGGGTGTGCGCCAGCCAGTGTTCGACCACCGCCTGTGCGCGTGGCCCGGCCTGCGCGTCATCGGCCAGCCAGATCGATGTTCCCGCTGCGGTACCGGCATCAAGCGCGGCCAGGCAGCGGTCAAGCACCGCGTCGTCCACGCCCAGCGGCAACAACACGATCGCCCCCATCCCGCCTCCGTGGTTGTCGGTGGCCACAGCCTAGCACCGGGAGGGTATCGGCCGGGTTGCACCCGGCACCTGCAGAGGCTTCAAGCCAGGGCCGAAGCAACAGCAACAGCTGGGTTCCTGGGGGATGGCGGGGTGGTGTCGGATTGCGGGGACGCCGTAAACCCATCCATGGGGGCTTGGCAGCCGCATCCATGCTCTGACCCCATTCCTGTATTTCGATATCTGAAAGATGTGTCGACCAAGGTCGACACCTACCAACAGCAGCAGGAAACTGTCGAAGGTGGGGCACTGTGGGTTTGCGGGGTGTGAGCCGCATGGATGCGGCGACCAAGCCTACATGGACGTATTCACGGCGTCCCCGCAAACCCACAGTGCCCCGCCCTCCCCCAGTAAACCCGCTGTTGCTGTTGCTGTTGCCGTTGCTTTGGCTTCGGCTTCGGAGGGTGCCGGGCGCAGCCCGGCCGGCTTACTTCCTGCCCGGCTGGTTCAGCGGCTCCATCGCGCGGAAGCGCTGGCTGTATTCGTCGGTCAGGGTGCGTGCTTCCTGGCCGTTGCGGACGATGGTCGGGGTCAGCAGCACGATCACTTCCGAACGACGGCTGGTGCGGCTCTTCTGGCCGAACAGTGCACCCAGCACCGGAATCCGGCTGAGGCCGGGAATGCCGCTGCTGCCATCCGTGGCCGAATCGGTGATCAGGCCGGCCAGCATGATGGTGTCGCCGCTCTGCACCGCCGCCTCGGTGGCCAGCTTCTTGGTGGAGATGCGCGGATTGCAGTTGCGCTCCTGCGGATTGCAGTTCTCCGGTACGTCCGAGGCGCTGCTGATCTCCTGCACGATATCCAGGAACACCGTGCCGTCGCGGGTGACCCGCGGGCGCACCTTGAGGATCACGCCGGTGTCGATGTACTGCACCGAGCTGTAGCTGCTGGTGCCGACACCGGTGTTGACCGTGGTGGTGTTGATCGGCACCTTGTCGCCCACGTTGAGCGTGGCTTCGGCGTTGTTGCGCACGAACACCGAGGGTGTCTGCAGCAGGCGCACGTCGGTGACTTTGTCCAGTGCACTGACCACGGCAGCGCCGTTATGGCCAGTGAAGGCCCAGTTGGCGCCGTCGGTGCCGGTCACCGCACCGGCGAAGGTGTTCCAGGAACCGCCGGCCATCGCCGGCAATGACAACCCGGACAGCGCACCGGTCAGCGCGCGCCCTGCCACGGCGTTGTCGAAATACCAGTTCACGCCGTACTTCAGGTCGCCGGTCAGCCCGACTTCGGCTACCTGCGCTTCGATGTGCACCTGCAGCGGCATCACGTCCAGTTTCTCGATCACTTCGCGGATCGAGCGCCAGGCCTGCGGCGTCGAACGCACCAGCAGCGTGTTGGTTTCCTCCACCGCCGACACGCCAACACGATCGCCTTCCACTTCCAGGCTGATGCTGACGTTGCCCGACTGGCGCTGCGGCAGGTTCAGGCTGCCGGCACTGCTACCACTACCACTGCTGCCGCCGCCGACCTGGTTGTTGAAACTGCTGCTGTTGCCCGCATCCATGCCACGGTCGCCATCGCTGCCCAGCTGCGACGGGATGGCGCCTGGCGCCAGCGCTGCCGAGCCGGAACCGCCACGGTTACCACTGCTGGCAAAGGCTTCACTGAGGCGCTCGGCCAGGTCGCGCGCCTTGATGTAGCGCAGCTCATGCGAGAACAGGCGCGCGCTGCCACCGGCAGTATCGATGCGGTCCAGCCACTGCTGGATCTGGTCCAGGTAGCGCACCTGCGGGGTGATCACCAGCACCGCGTTGGCGTTTTCCAGCGGCAGGAAACGGAACATGCCCGCGCTGGGCGTCTTGCTCTCTTCGCCGAAGACCTTCTCCAGATCGGCGGCGACCTGCTCGGCCTTGCCGGACTGGATCGGGAACACGCCCACCGACATGCCCGAGAGCCAGTCGACATCGAAGATTTCGACGGTATGCAGGTAGTTCTCGAGTTCGGCACGGGTGCCGCCAAGGGTGATCACGTTGCGGCCGCTGTCGACGTTGACGATGGCATTGGGCCGCGCATACGGCTCCAGTACCTTCTTCATCTCCGTGGCGGAGATGAACTGCAGCGGCACCACGCGCACTTCGAAACCGCGTGCGCTGGATGCCGGCGCGGTGCTCGGCGCCACGGTGCCGGCCAGTGCCTGGTCGGCGGCGACGATGTTGTAGCGACCACCGCTGTAGACCATGCGGGCGTTGTTCCAGCCCAGCACCATCTCCAGCAGGTTCAGTGCCTGTGCCGGCGACACCGGCTTGGGCGTGGCCAGCGTCACCGTGCCCTGCACCCCCGGGGCGATCACGTAGTTCTGGCCGAGCATGTCACCGAGGATGGCCTTGACCACCGCGTGCACCGACTCGCCCTCGAAGTTGAAGGTGGCTTCGCCGGAGCTGGCCGCATGCAACGCGGGCGACGGCTTGCGCGCGGCCTCGCGGTTGATCATGGTGCCGGTGCCGCGACGGATCACCGCCTGCGGCGTTCCCTGGGCTTGATCGGCCGCTTCGGTCTGCGCATCGGTGGCGGCCTGACCGGCGCTTGCCGATGGCTGCAGGTTGCCGTTGCGTTGCACATGCGGGGCCGACACGGTGCTGCAGCCGACCAGCAGTGTCAGGGCAAGGGACCAGGGAAGAAAACGCAGATTCATGCATTCACTCTATCGGTTGGTGCCATCGCCCGGGGGCGGCGACGGTTGTTGCTGCTGTTGCTGCAGCTGACGGCGGCGGGCCTGGATGCGTTCGCGGATGGCCTGCATCTGCGCTTCGCTGGGACCGTTGGTATTTGCAGGGGGTGCGGCGGCTGCGGCCGGTGCAGGCGAGGCGGGAGCCACATTGCCATCGGCGGCACGGGGGTTGGGCAGGGTCTGGCTGGGCGTTGGCTGTGGCGGCGGAACCACCGCGCCGGGCACAGGCGGTGTGCCATTGGCCCCGCGCAGCGCGGTCGGCGCTTCACCGCCCTGGCCATTGAACACGGCCAGCTCCAGCACTTGGCTGCCACTGGAGCCGATCACCGTGGCCTGGCGCGGTTCCAATGCGACCAGTTGCCAGCCATCGACTGCATCGCCATTGAGGCGCAGGCGCAGCGACCGGCCCTGCTCGGTGGTGAAGGTGGCCATGCTGAAATCACGGGTCATCAGCACGCCGGTCAGGCGCAGCGCGGGACTGGCGGCCGCTTCGCTGCCCCCCAGCAGATACGGGCGCGGCTTGCGGTCTTCGGCAAACAGGGGCCGTTCGCTGATCACGCTATAGCTGTCTGCGCCGGCCATGCGTTCGGGCGCCAGCACGGGCAGCGCCGGCAACGCGGCCTGCGCGTCGCCCTCTGTGCTGACCGTGGGCAGCTGGCTGCCCAGCCCGAAGCCGGTGGCCAGCCAGGTCGCCGCAGCCCATCCGGCCACCGCCAGCAACAACCCGGTGCGCAGGTTGATCTGCTCAAGCTTCATCGGCCACCTCCTGCGCATCGGCAGCAGGCTGCTCCGCTGGTGCAGGTACAGGTGCCGGCGGCGACACCACCGGCGCCGCTGCAGGCGGTGTGGCCACGGGCGCTGTGGAGGAATCGGCGGCAGCACCCGGCAACAGGTAGCCGGCCAGCTCGAAGGACACATCCAGGCCGAGGCCGGATTCGTTCGGCGATTGCTGGAAGCGCTGCGCGATCAGGTTGAGGTTGTCCACGAACAGGCGCGGGCTGCCGGTCTCCAGACTGTGCAGCACGGTGGCCAGTTCGGCCACGCCACAGCGCAGGCGCACCTGCATGGCCACGCGCACGAAGGCGGCATCGCGACGGTTGTCGCTCAATGGGGTGCGGTTGCTGATGGTGCAGCTGCGGTTGCCCGGGCTGGCCATCGCCACCGCATCCTGCAGGCGTGCGCCGAGCGCGGCCGCAGCGGCCTCGGCGGTGGCTTCCTGCAGGAAACCCGGGCGCTGCTGCAGGGCGTCGCGGGTCGCGCGCAGCCGCTGTTCGATCTGCGGCTGCTGCTGCAGCTGCGCCTGCACGCGCTGCTGGCGCTCGCGCAGGGCAGCGGCATCGGCATCGATCGCGCGCAGCGGCTGGGTGAACCACGGGTGCACCAGCAGCAGGTAGGCCAGGCCCAGCACTGCCAACAGCAGTGCCAGTGCCAGCCAGCGGTCACGGCGTGCGCTTGGCATCGGCATTGGCCGCCTCCGTGGTTGCAGTCGGGGCGGGTGCCGGCGCCGGTGCTGCCGAAGGCAATGGCTGCAGCTCGGCGGTCAGGGTGAAGCGGTCGCGGCCACTGGCGGCACCGTCAGCCTGCAGCACGCCGGTGAGATTGACCTTGCGCCACTGCGGCGCGTCCTGCAGCAACGGGACCAGCTGAGATGCTTCGCTGCTGAGGCCGATCAACTGCAGGCTGTTGTTCTCGATCGCCAGTTTTTCCAGGTAGGTGCCATCGGGCAGGCGTCGGGTCAGCTCGTTCCAGACTTCGACGGTACTGGCGCGCTGGTTGCGCTGTGTTTCCAGGAACGCCGCTCCATCCAGCAGCGCCTGCAGCTGGCTGCGTTCGCTGGCCACGCCACGCGCACTGCGGGCGCTGCGCTCGACGTCTGCGCGCAGCGCATCGACGGCGTCACGACGGTTGTCCAGCAGCTGCATCGCCGCCAGCACCAGCATCACCAGGGCAGCCATGGCAAGCAGCAGATTCCAGCGCCGCATCGGGTCCGGTCGCTGCTGACGCTGCGCGGGCGGCAGCAGGTTGACCTGCAGCGCGCGGCCCTGGGCATCGATCGCATCGACACCGGCCAGCACGTCGGCCCACGCTCCGATCTGCGCGCGCCAGTCATCCAGCTGGCGCAGCGGCCAGGCCACCAGCTCCACCTGCAGCAGGCCTTCGCCGGCACTGCCCAGCTCACGGATGTCATAGCTGACCTGGCTGGCTTCGAACGGTGTCTGCCGGTCGATCTCGTAGCCGACCACCGCACGCAGGCGGTCAGCGGCTGCGGCAGGCAGGCGCAGAGTACGCCGCAGGACCTGCCCGGCCGGCAGCAGCCACACCCGTGGCAGGCTGCGCAGGCGCAGCTCCAGCACGCGGTCCAGGTCCGCCGGTTGCAGCGGCCATGGAAGGCGGGCTACAGGCTCGAGGCCGTCACCGGTTTCGCGCCAGACCTGCAACTGCCCGTCTTCGCACTGCAGCAGCAGGCGGGTCTGCGACCAGCCCAGCGCCCATTGCCAACGCATCGGCACCCAGGCCAGCAACGACTGCCGCCACCAGCGCAGGAAACGGCCGGCACCGGGGCCGATCTGGCCCTGCACCTGCCGCAGACTGTCCTGCCACGCCGTCATCTTGCTGCCATTCCCTGCTCCCAGCGAAGCACTGTGTAGGTCCGGCCGGGCACCCCGCCCGATCCGTTGCGCACCACCGCCTGCAGCACCGACAGGCGTCCGCTGCCGTCAGTGGCGCGGGACTCGATACTATAGGTGCCACTGCCGCTGGCAAGCGCCGATGCACCCGCAGCGTTATCTCCGTCACGCTCCTGCTGGGCGCGTTGCGCCAGCAGTTGTTCCGCATCCAGGCCCATTGCGGTCAACACCGGGCCACTGGCGAAGCGTGGATCCGGTCGCGCCTGCCGGCTGTAAAGCGTCAGGTGCGGCAGCATCGCGGCATACAGCGGCCCGCGCATCCCCAGCACCCGCTGCAGTTCGCCCAGGGTTTCAAAGCGCTTGTTGCGCGGGCCATAGGGCAGGCCTGCGGCGGCGTACTCGGGCGCTTCGGCACCACCACCGGGCTGCAGCAGGCTGTCTTCGTCGCGCCAGTCGATGATCGCACCGGCCAGCTGCCTGGCGCTTTCTGCTGGCTCGCCCAGTGCCTGCATGAATGCGGACAGCAGGGCCGCATCGGCCAGGTTGAGGTTGATCTTGCCGTTCTCGTCCAGCACCCGGATCTCGATGCGGGCGTCGTCGAACTGCCAGCGATAGGCCCGGCCGTCGGCCTGCCACGGTGGACGCTGCGGGTCTGGCTGCAACCGCAGCAGCGCGTACTCCAGGCCCGCACGGGCGCGCTCCTGGCCGCGTGCATCGTCACCGAGCACCCGCTGCTGCAGGTGTTCGACCCGTGCGCTGAGCGCAAAAGCGCCGACCAGTGCGGTCATCAGCGCGATCAGCCACAGCACCAGGACCAGCGCGGCACCACGTGGACGCTTCATCGCGCGCCTCCGCTGCCGCCAGCCCGCAGTGCCACCACCAGCGGCGGCCATGGCGTGCCCCGGGTTGGCACGATCTGCACCTCCACCAGCAACGGCAGGCGACGGGTGTCCTCCCAGCGTGGCAACCATTCGGTCAACTGCCCGTTGCTGGCGTCGACACCGCGATAGCGCAGCCTTACGTCCTTCAACTCGTCCGCCAGCACTTCGGGCGGGCGCGGCGGGTTCTCTTCGATGCGCTCGCCTTCCTGCAGCAGCACCAGTTCCAGCAGCAAGCGGCGGTGGCCGGCTGCGCCATCCACCTGCAGCGCATGCAGGTAGGGGCCGCCGCGACCGAGATAGCCCGGCAGGTCGGCAACGAACTGCATGCCCTGATCGTCACCCTGGAAGAACACCGGTTCGCGGGTAGGATCGGGCACTTCCAGCGGGCTGCGCAGGGCGCTGGCGAGCTGGCGCCGCAGCAGGGCCTGCACTGCGCGCATGCGTTCGCTCTGCGCGGCAATCTGCTCACCGCGCTGGCTGATCGCCATCGCCGAGCGCACGCTGGCGAACGCCAACGCCAGGCCGCCTGCCAGCAGCACCGTGGCCAGCATCACTTCGATCAGGGTGAAGCCCCGCGCGCGGCGCCTCATCGCGCATTCTCCAGCGCGGGCGGCAACAGACGCAGGCTGCGCCAGCGCAACTGCTCGCGCTCGCTGTCGCCCCAGCGCACTTGCAGCTGCAGTTCCGCCAGCCAGGGTGCGCCCGGCGACTGCGCAGCGGGCAGTGCACCACTACGCGGCTCGGCCCAGGGCTGCACCTGCAGCTGCCAGTGATAACGCCCCTGCTCCCACTCGCCCTGCTGGCTGCCGGCCTGCAGCGGCGCTTCCACGCCGGCAGCGGCCAGCAACGATTGCGCGTGCAGCACCGCGCGCGTGCGCAGCTCGGCATCGCGCACCTGCCGCGCGCCACCGGACAGGCTGCCCAGCAACAGCGTCAACGCCAACCCGAGCAAGGCGAAGGCAACGATCACTTCCAGCAGGGTGAAGCCACGGGCGCGCGACCTCATTGGGCCCGCCACGGTCCGGAACGGACTTCACCGGTCAACCAGCCCACATCGATGCGCCATTCGGCGCTGTCCAGCTGCAGGCGGATGCGGCCGCCACTGGAGCCGCCGTCGGGATGGAATTCGATCACGCCCTGGCCGGGCGCAGTGGCCAGCTGCGCGGCACCTTCGAACTGCACCTTCAGCTTGGCCGGCACTTCACCGTGGCGCTGGCTGGCGCCCTGCCAACGATGCTGCGCCGGTTCGATCACGAAGCGCTGCGGTTCGCCGCGGGCAATGGCCTGCGCGCGCACCATGCGCAGCTGGTTGGCGATGTCCTTGCCGGCACTGCGCAGCTGCATGCCGGCAAAGCCGCGCGACATGCCAGCGGCGGTGATCAGCCCGATGGCCGCGATCAACGCGATCACCAGCAGCATTTCCAGCAGCGACAGGCCCGCCGCGCGCCTGCCGTGCAGGCGCGGGCGTGACACCCGGCGCGGCAGGAAAAGCAGCATGCGCGCTTACGGCTGGTAGCGGATGTCAGCGTCGACGCTGCTGCCGCCGGCCTTGCCGTCCTTGCCCAGGCTGATCAGTTCATACGCCTGGCCCTCGCCCGGTGCGCGGTACTCCAGCGCGTGGCCCCACGGGTCGTTGAGGTCGGCAGGCTTGGCATACGGGCCCAGCCAGCCACCGACGCCGGCCGGTGCGGTCACCAGGTCGTTGAGCGAGGCGGGCAGCTTGCCGGTGTCGATCTGGTAGTTGTCGACCTTGGAGGCAACGGTCTGCACCTGCGCCTTGGCGATGTTGGCCTTGCCACGATCGGCGCCGCCGAGCACGCGGCTGGCGACCAGAGTCAGCACTGCGCCGATCAGCACGATGACGATGATGATCTCCAGCAGGCTCATGCCCGACTGGTGACGTGCGGCGGTGAAGGAAAGGCGGATCGGTCGACGGGAAGCAATCATGGTCGGTCCTTTCAGGTACGGGATGTCGGGGTTGCGAAGGAGGCCATCGTCAGCCGATGGCGTTGGTAAGGTCGTACAACGGCACCAGCACGGCCACGATCACCGCGCCGACCACCGAGGCCAGCACCAGGGTGATCGCCGGCACCATCGCCGCCAGCAGGCGGTCGATGCGGCGGGCACTGTCCTGTTCGAAAGTATCAGCAGCTTTCAGCAGCATGGTATCGAGTGCGCCGGACTCCTCGCCAACCTGGATCATCTGCAGCGCCAGCCGGGGAAAACGTTTGCCGCGCGACAACGCCAGCGACAAGCCGGTGCCGTTCTTGACCTCGTCGGCGGCGGTCTCCAGGTCTGCCGCAAGGGCGCGGTTGCCAAGGACGTTGCGGGCGATGCCCAGCGCGCCCAGCAGTGGCACGCCGTTGCGCAGCAGTGTCCCCAGGGTGCGCGCCAGCCGCGCGGTTTCCAGCTCGCCCAGCAGGCGGCCGATGCCGCGGCGTTGCAGCAGCCAGCCATCCAGTGCCAGACGGAACGCGGGCTGCCGCGCCTTGCGTTCGAACAACAGCAGCAGCACGCCCGGCACCACCAGCAGCAGCACCCACCAGTCACGCACGAACAAGCCCAGCTGCAGCACCAGGTTGGTGAACCACGGCAGCGCCACGTCCAGGCTTTCGTACATCTGTGCGAACTGCGGCACCACATAACCCAGCAGGAACAGCAGCGCACCACCCACCACCACCAGCAGGATCGCCGGGTAGACCAGCGCGTTGATCACCTTGCCCTGCAGCGCACGGCTGCGTTCAAGGTAATCGGCCAGGCGTTGCAGTGTGTCGTGCAGGCTGCCACCGGCTTCACCGGCGCGCACCATGTTCACGTACAGGCGCGAGAACAGGCCGTGCTGGCGCTCCAGCGCGGTCGACAACGGCGCGCCACCGCGCACCACGTCGCGGATGTCGGTGATCGCGCGGCGCGAGCGCTCGTCTTCGGGCAGGCTGAGCAGGATCGACAGCGCGCGGTCCAGTGGCTGCCCGGCACCGAGCAGCGTCGCCAGCTGCTGGGTGAACTGCAGCAATGCCGCGCCCTGCAGCGGACGCTGGCGGAACAGGCCGCGCAGGCTGCTGCCGCCAACCGCACCACCGTCGGCCAGCTGCGTTTCCATCGGCAGATGGCCCTGGTCCTGCAGGCGAGCGACCAGCTCGGCCTCGCTGGCCGCTTCCATCTGCCCGTCGAACACTTCACCGTGTGTATTGAGCGCCTTGTAACGGTAGTTCGGCATGTCAGCGTCGTCCCTGCGCGCGCATCAGCCTTCCTCGGTCACGCGCAGGACTTCCTCAAGGGTCGTCTGCCCGCTCAGGGCCTTGCTCAGGCCGTCCTCGTACATGGTGCGCATGCCGGCTTCACGGGCGATGCGTTCGATCTCGCCCATGCCATCGCGGCGCATCACCGCACGGCGCAGCGCGTCGTTCATCACCAGGAATTCCATGATGGTGGTGCGCCCCAGGTAGCCGGTCGGCGCCAGCGCCGATGGCTTCGGCCGATACAGGTGGATCGTCCCCTGCGGCTGCAGGCGGCGCAGGTCGAAGCGCTCGATTTCTTCCGGCGAGGCTTCATAGCGCTCGGCGTGGGTTGGCTCCAGCCGGCGCACCAGGCGCTGGGCCAGGATGCCGTTGATGGTGGAGGTGAGCAGATAGTCTTCCACGCCCATGTCGAGCAGGCGGGTGATGCCGCCCGCGGCATTGTTGGTATGCAGCGTGGACAGCACCAGGTGGCCGGTCAACGCCGACTGGATCGCGATGCGCGCGGTTTCCAGGTCGCGCATTTCGCCGATCATGATGATGTCCGGATCCTGGCGCACGATGCTGCGCAGCGCATTGGCGAAATCCAGCCCGATCTGCGGCTTGGCCTGGATCTGGTTGATGCCCTCGATCTGGTACTCGACCGGATCTTCAACGGTGATGATCTTGACGTCGGCGGTGTTGAGCTGGCTCAGCGCGGTGTACAGCGTGGTGGTCTTGCCCGAACCGGTGGGACCGGTCACCAGCAGGATGCCGTGCGGCTGTTCAAGCACCTTGCGGAACTGCGGCAGGAAAGCATCGGTGAAGCCCAGCCGATGGAAGTCGAACACCACCGTCTCGCGATCAAGCAGACGCATCACCACGCTTTCGCCGTGCGCGGTGGGCACCGTGCTGACACGCAGGTCCAGTTCCTTGCCCTGCACGCGCAGCATGATGCGGCCGTCCTGCGGCAAGCGGCGCTCGGCGATGTTGAGCCGGGCCATGATCTTGATGCGGCTGATCACCGCGGCGGTCAGGTTGGCCGGCGGGCTCTCGCCTTCGACCAGCACGCCATCGACGCGGTAACGCACTTTGAGTCGGTTTTCGAAAGGCTCGACGTGGATGTCCGACGCGCGCAGTTCGACCGCGCGCTGGATGACCAGGTTGACCAGGCGGATCACCGGCGCTTCAGAGGCGAGATCGCGCAGGTGCTCGATATCATCCACTGCGCCGCCTTCGCCATCGGCGGTTTCCACGATCGCCCCCATCGCGCTGCGGCCCTGGCCGAACCAGCGCTCGACCAGGTCATCGATCTCTGCACGCATGCCCAACAGCGGCGTGACCGGCACGCCCAGTGCCAATTGCACGGCCTGCTGCGGGTAAGGGTCGTGAGCATCGGCCAGCCACAGCTGCACGCCGTGTTCATCCAGCGCCAGCGGGCACACGTGGAACTGCTTGAGGAAGCGCAGCGACAGCGGCAGGCCTTCGGCCAGCGCCTGCGGTGGCGATTCAGGCAGCTGCCGTCCTTCCAGCAGCGGCAGGCCCAGCACATCGGCGCTGGCCTGCGCCTGGTCACGTTCGGACACCAGCCCAAGCCGTACCAGCAGCCCAAGCAGGCTGCCACCGGACTCGGCATGCAGCGGCCGCGCACGTGCCAGATCTCCTTCCTTGAGCCGACCACGTGCCAGCAGCGCATCGAGGATGCGGCCTTCAGTGTCGTCGATGGCGGTGGCAGCGAGCGCGTTCACGTGACTCTCCTGTCGATCGTCCCGACTTTAGCAGTTAAGCCGTGGTTTCCACCCGCTCCGGTTCTTCTTTCGTAAAAAGACGAGGCCCGTCACACAGGTGACGGGCCCCGCTTATTCATTTACGACAGTCGGTTATTACTGGGTCGCCAGGATGCTCACCCCGCTGTAAGCGGCCTCACCCACCACCTTGATGTAGTAGGTACCGGCCACCGGCTTGGCCACGCGCACGGTTTCGGTATTGCCCGGGCGGGTCGACTTGGCATCGTTGTCGGTCGCGGTGGGCACGCGGCCCTGCGCCAGGTACACCGACACGTTGCCGCTGCCGCCGTAGGTCAGCACGCTCAGCGTCTTGCCGGCAGCCGCTTCGAAGGTATAGACGGTTTCGCTGGCGGCCGCACCGGCCAGCCCGCCCACGGTCACCTTGTTGGTCAGCGGAATGCCTTCCGGCTCGCAGTTCTCGGTGCACGGCTCCTTCAGCGCAGCATCCAGTGCGGCCTTGGCATCGAGGATGCCGGTACCGATCGGGGTGGCCGCCGGGATGGTCACCGGGAACTTGCGCGCCGACTGCTTGAGCAGGGTTTCCAGCGCGGCCGGGGCCAGCGGCTCCTTGCCCTTGGCGATCAGCGCGCTCTGCACCATGGCAGCCACCGCGGCAACGTGCGGCGAGGACATGGAAGTGCCGCCCTTGCCCATCAGCACCCACTCACCGGCGTCCGGGGTGGTTTCCGAACTGGAACCGACCTGCCAGATGTAGCCGTTCGGGTTGCCGTCGACACTGCCGCCACCGCCCGGGGCCGACAGGTCGACCGCGGTGCCGTAGTTGGAGTAATAGGTGATGCCACCGGTGACACGGGTCGCACCCACCGCCACCACGTTGTTGCAGCTGGCCGGACGGTATTTGGACGCGTTGTCGGTTTCATTGCCGGCCGCGACCACCACCAGGGTGCCGCGCGACACGGCGCCGTTGATCGCGTCCTGATAGGCGGCATCGCAGGCGCCACCACCACCCAGGCTCATGTTGATGATTTCCGCCGGATTGGTGTTGGCCGGAATGCCCGGCACGGTGCCGCCCGACGCCCAGGTGATGGCGTCGCTGATGTCGGCCAGGGTGCCGCCGCACTTGCCCAGCACGCGCACCGGCAACACCTTGGCCTTGTAGGCCAGGCCTGCCAGGGCACTGCCGTTGTTGGTCACCTCGGCAATGGTGCCGGCCACGTGCGTGCCGTGCCAGGAACTGCCTTCCGGTTCGGAACCGGTGTAGCACTCGTTGGCCGTTTCCACCCAGTCGCCGTAGTCGGTGGCACCCGGTGCGCGGCCATCGTTCGGGCGGCGCGAGGATTCCTTGTCACTGATGAAATCGTAGCCTTCCAGCAGGTTGCTGCCGAAATCCGGCACGCCCGGCAGGATGCCGGTATCGAGCACGGCGACCACGATGCCCTCGCCCTGCGAGAGATCCCACGCGGCCGGTGCATTCACACCACCGGTGGCGTTGAAGAAGTTCCACTGGTACTGCGCGTAGTTGGGATCGTTGGGCACCAGTGCCGGCTGCGCATTGGTGGCACGCAGGTCCGAGCGCTGCAGGCGCACGTTGGCCACCGCGTACTGCACCGACGGATCGGCATTCAGTTCAGCCAGTACCTTCTGCATGTCGGCCGAGCCCAGCCGGGACTTCAGGCGGATCAGGTCGCCACCGGTACCGAGCTTGCGCTCCACCAGCGGGGAAAGTGCCGCAGCACGGCTGGTGGTGCCGCTGCTGACGATGGCACGCGACAGTGCCGACTGCACGACCGAGAGCTTGGTCGAACGATCGCTGGCGGCCGCGGTGCCGTTGCGGTACTTCACGATGATGCCGTCCACGCTCTGCTGGGCAGTGCTGGCCACGCGCGCCGGCTCCTTGGCCACGCCCGGCTTGGCCGCATGCGCCGCACCGACGCCGACAGTCAGCGACAACACGGCGGCAGCCAGCACATTGATGCGAAGGGTCTGCTTCTTGGTCACGTTCGAAATCCTCTTCAAGGTCATGGTTGAGCTTTCCTTCTCCGCCCGTTGCACGGGCGGAGCTCACTACGGCCATCACTCCCTGCGACTGCCCTGGCTGGCCCACCAGGGTTGCCGTGCCACGCCCCTTTGGCGCTCACTGCTCGACGTGCCGATGGGATGCCCACCGGCACGTTGTTGCGCACTTACCAGCCGAAGCCGGCACCGACGCCGACCGAGCTGTCATCACTGCTGAAGGCACCACCGACGGTGACCGTGGCGCGATCGCTGATCGCACGCTGGTAGCCCAGCGACATGGCCGACTCGCCGCCCTGGAAACCGATGCCGACGCCGACCCGGTTCTGGGTGCGGATGCCGGCGGCACTGGTGGCCATGTTGAGCATCGCTGCGCTCATCGCGCCCTGGCGGTCGATGCGGCGATCCATGTGGCGCAGGCGTCCATCAACTTCGCCCTTGAACACATCGAAGCTGTCGGTGACTGCCTGAACGCGGCTGTCGGTGTAGCTGTTGGCGGTGGTGATGCCACGATCCAGCTGGCCCTTGTTGACCGCATCGGTTGCGGTGGTACCGGCCGCCACGTTGGTGACCTGGCGTTCGTTGCCCTCACTGCCGACCGAGACGGTGTTGGCGCGATCGGCAACCGAGCCCTGGCCCAGCGCCACCGCATTGGCCGCCGTTGCACTCGCGCCCTGGCCGACAGCGGTGGACGATGCACCGCTGGCGACTGCGCCATCGCCCATCGCGACGGCGTTGACGCCACCGCCTGCGACCAGTGCTGGCTGAGCACTGCCTGCGCTGGCAGCGGTCGGCGTGCCCTGCACACGGGCCGTTGCCGATCCGCCATCAGCCAGGCTCGCGTCGGTGGCAGCCGACGCCGTGGCCACGTTGGACGCGTCTGCGTCCAGCGGAGCGGCCATCGAACGCAGGCTGGCCGCGCCGGAACGCGTGCCGCTGGCGGTGCGACGATCGATCTCGCTGACCTTGCGGTCCAGTGCGCCCAGCGCGTCGCCGACGTTGCTGTAGGTGGACCCCTGGATCACATAGTTCGGCGCGACGAACACGCCCTGCATGCCGACGCTGGCACCGCCGCCGAGGAAGCTGGCGGCATCGCTGAGCGACTGGAACAGCTGCCCACCGTTGATCGCCTGGCGGCTGCCGGAGGCGATGCTGCCGGCGCCGACGTTGTCGATGGTGGTGCCCTGGATACCGGCCAGGGTCAGGCGGTCACGGCTGGCATCGTCGTAGCCGACCGAGCTGGCCGCGCTGGTTTCAACGGTGGCGATGCGCGAGTCGAAATCACCGACCCGGGTTTCCACCGCACCCACGCGCTGGTTGGTGACGTTGAGCTGTGAACCGGTCACGGCGTCGCTGCTGCCGGCGGCGATGCGGCCATCGGCAACGTTGACGATGCGGCGCGTAGCAGGACCATCAGTGCCGTTGCCGCCACCGACCGACACCACGTTTGCATCCACCGCACGCGCGCCGGCACCGAGTGCCACTGAGTTGCTGCCGGTGACGGCGGCATTGGCGCCTACGGCCAGTGATGCGTTGCCGACGGCGCTGGCGTTGCTGCCCAGTGCATTGCTGCGGTTGCCACTGGCAGTGGCACTGGAGCCCACCGCCACTGCGTTGGTACCGCTGGCAGTGGCGGTGCCGCTGCCGTTGGCACGGAAGTGCCTGCTGGTGGCGTCGGCGGTGGAGGCCACTGCATCCAGCTGGCCCTTGTTCACCGCATCGTTGGCCTGGGTACCGGCGGCCACGTTGGTCACCTGGCGGTTGATCGCGCTGTGGCTGACCCCGGCAGCATCGACCCACTCCTGCGCCGCACCCACCGATACCGCATTGGCACGGTCGGCCAGCGAACCTGCACCGAGCGCCACGCTGTTGTCGGCGTCCTTGGTGGTCCAGGTATTGCTGCCCAGCACGGTGGCATTGGTGGCCTGCGCATAGCTGTTGTAGCCGACCACGGTGGCACCGTCCTCGGTGGCCCATGCCTCGCTGCCGATCGCGGTGGTGTACTGGCCCGTGCCGACGCTGTTGGCGTCCTGTCCGGCCAGCGCGTTGAAGCCGACCGCCACGCCATTGAGCCCGGTGGTGGCATTGTTGCCCAGTGCGGTACCGAACTGGCCGGCGCGCGCCTGCACGCCGAAACCAGCACCGGCGATCTGCGCGACGGTGCCCTGGCCCACGGCTGTGGACACTTCGGCGGCCTGCGCGCCACTGCCCAGCGCGGTGCCGAAGAAGGCGGACGTGGCACCGGCGCCGTAGGCGGTGGACTGCCAGCCGTTGGCCGACGAGAAGTTGCCGACGGCGGTGGCTTCGCGACCATCAGCGGTTGCGCCATAACCGACGGCGGTTGCGGCCAGCCCGTTGGCCTGGGCGATGCCGCCGACGGCGACCGCACCGATGCCCTGCGCCTGGGACTGCGCACCGAGGGCCACACTGGCCGGGCCTGCGCTGCTGCTTTCCACGCCGATGGAAATCGCGCCACCGGCCGTGCTGCTGGCGCTGCTGCCGATCGCCACACCGTCTTCACCACTGGCCAGCGCATTGAAGCCGACGGCGGTGGCGTTGGCCGCGACCGCGGTGGCACCACTGCCGAGCGCACTGGCGCCATTGCCGAGCGCATTGGCCGCTTCACCGGCCGCCAGCGCATTGTCACCTTCGACGTAGGCACCGGCATCGCTGTCGGCACTGCCGCTGGCCTGGAAGTGCTTGCTGGTCTTGTCGGCGACACTGGCCACTGCATCCAGCTGGCCCTTGTTCACCGCATCGGTGGTCTCGGTGCCAGCGGCAACATGGGCGACCTGGCGTTCGTTGCCTGCGCTGCCGACGGCCACCGTGTTGGCACGGTCCGCCTTCGAACCCGCACCAAGGGCGACGCTGTTGGCAGCGCTGGCCGTAGCGCTGGCACCCAGGGCGGTGCTGTCAGCCGCGTCGGCCCACGCATTCCAACCGATCGCGGTGGCGTAGTCGTCGGTGGCCCATGCACCGGCACCGAAGGCCGCCGCACCGGTACCGCTGGCACGCGACGGGATCAGGCCGAAGAAGGTGCTGCCACCGATGGCGACACTCTCTGCGCCACTGGCTTCGCTGGATTGACCGACGGCGACCGCACCGCTGCCTGCTGCTGCTGCACCGAAGCCGACAGCCGTGGTGTTGGCACCGGTCGCCGCCGAGCCGTAGCCCAGTGCGGTGCCGAGGCGGCCGCTGGCTTCGCTGTAGCCACCGATGGCGGTGGTGCCATCGGCCGAGGCCGCACTGCGGAAACCACTGGCCAGCGATTGCGCACCGCTGGCGACAGCCTCCGCACCGTTGGCGGTGCTGTAGACGCCGCTGGCCTGTGCAGCCGTGCCGGTGGCGGTGGCGCTGATGCCACTGGCTACCGCACCGTTGCCGAGTGCGGCACTGTCTGCGCCGGTGGCCTGTGCGTTGCTGCCCACCGCGGCCGCATTGCTGCCCGTGGCCAGCGTGTTGAAGCCCACGGCGGTCGCGTTCGCGGCCATGGCCGTGGCACCACTGCCGAGCGCGGTGGCGCCGTTGCCGATCGCATTGGCCGCTTCACCGGCAGCCAGTGCGTTGTCTCCTTCCACGTAGGCACCGGCATCGCTGTCGGCGCTGCCGCTGGCCTGGAAGTACTTGCTGGTCTTGTCCGCCGTGGCGGCGACAGCATCGAGCTGGTTCTTGTTGACCGCATCGGTGCCTTCGGTGCCAGCGGCAACGTGGGTCACTTGGCGTTCGCTGCCGGCACTGCCGACGGCGACGGTGTTGTCACGGTCAGCCTTGGAGCCTGCGCCCAGGGCCACGCTGTTGGCGCCGTTGGCGGTAGCGCTGGCACCCAGCGCGGTCGACTCGGCGCCATCGGCCCACGAGTTCCAGCCGATGGCGGTGGCGTAGTCGTCGGTAGCCCAGGCACCGGCGCCGAACGCCGCTGCGCCGTAGCCACTGGCACGCGACGGCACCAGGCCGAAGAAGGTGCTGCCACCGATGGCCACGCTCTCATCGCCGCTGGCTTCGCTGGAATCACCCATGGCCACCGAACTGGCGCCCGACGCCGCAGCGAACACACCGGCAGCGGTGCTGTTGGCACCACTGGCCACGGTGCCATAGCCCAGCGCCGAGCCGAGGCGACCGCTGGCTTCGCTGTAGCCGCCCACCGCCGTGGTGCCGTCTGCAGTGGCTGCCGAACGGAAGCCGCTGGCCAGCGACTGCGCACCACTGGCAACTGCCTCGGCACCGTTGGCGGTGCTGTACACCGCCGTCGCCTGCGCGCCTGCACCGGTCGCGGTGGTGCTGATTTCGCTGGCCACCGCACCGCTGCCGAGGGCCGCGCTGTCTTCACCGGTCGCCTGCGCGTTGTTGCCCACTGCGGCCGCATTGCCGCCGCTGGCCAGGCTGTTGAAGCCCACCGCCGTAGCGTTCGCGGCTACCGCCGTTGCGCCACTGCCAAGTGCGGTGGCACCGGTGCCGATCGCATTGGCGGCTTCACCGGCAGCCAGCGCGCTGTCACCTTCCACGTAGGCACCGGCATCGCTGTCGGCGCTGCCGCTGGCCTGGAAGTACTTGCTGGTCTTTGCGCCTTCGGCAGCCACCGCGTCCAGCTGGTCCTTGTTCACCGCATCGGTACCCTGGGTACCGGCGGCCACGTTGGTGATCTGGCGGGTGTTGCCGCCGCCACCGACCGACACGGTGTTGTCGCGGTCGGCAATCGAATCGGCACCCAGCGCCACGCTGTTGGCACCGCGCGATTCAGCCGCATTGCCCAGCGCGGTGCTGTTGATGCCCGGCGCATAGGCGCCGCCACCGACCGCGGTGGAATAGTCGCCGGATGCTTCGGTCGCCAGCAGGCCGAACAACGATCCACCGACGGCCACGGCATTGGTGCCGGTAGCCAGGCTGCCCTGGCCGGTGGCGGTGCTGTAGGCACCGGACGCTTCCGAATCGCCACCAAGCGCGACGCTGTTGGAACCGGAGGCGTTGGCAAAGTTGCCGAAGGCAGTGGCGTTGAATGCCGAGGCGTTGGCGTAACCGCCGATGGCGGTGCTGTAGCCACCGGTCGCTTCGGCACCAATGCCGAATGCTGCCGAAGCGGTGCCACTGGCCACGCTTTCACTGCCGACCGCAGTGGCGGCCTCACCGCTGGCGTTGCTGAAGTAGCCTACCGCCACGGCTTCTTCGCCGCTGGCTTCGGACAGCACGCCGCTGGCGGTGCTGCCAGCGCCGCTGGCCACCGCGGCCGCGCCGAAGGCCGCACTCTGCTCGCCGCTGGCTTCGCTCTCGGCACCATGAGCAGTGGCGTATTCGCCGGTCGCCTGTGCGTTGGCACCGATGGCGCTGGCATTGGCCGCGCTGGCCAGGGCATTGAAGCCGATGGCCTGTGCGTTGCCGGCCAGTGCATTGGCGCCACTGCCGAGGGCGGTTGCGCCGTTGCCGATGGCGTTGGCCGATTCACCCGCGGCCAGCGCGTTGTCACCTTCCACGTAGGCACCGGCGTCGCTGTCGGCACTGCCGCTGGCCTGGAAGTACTTGCTGGTGGTCGCGGCACTGGCTGCAACCGCGTCGAGCTGCGACTTGTTCACCGCATCGGTGGCCTGGGTACCGGCCGCCACACTGGTGATCTGCCGCTCGTTGCCCGCGCTGCCCACTGACACGCTGCGATCACGGCTGGCCACCGAACCGGCTCCCAGCGCAACCGCGTTGTTGCCACTGGCCGTGCTGCCCGCGCCCAGGGCGATCGCGCTTTCCCCGCCGGCCACCGTGTTGGTGCCGATGGCGATGCTGTTGATGCTGTTGCCCAGCGCCTGGAAGCCCAGCGCAACACTGTTGTCGCCGTAGCTGAAGGCGCCGCGGCCGACGGCGGTGGAACTGGTGCCGTTGGCCCAGCTGTTGTAGCCGATGGAGGTGGCACCGTTGGCGCTGGCCCATGCCGCCGGACCAAACGCGGAGGCATTGCGGCCGGTGGCCCACGCGCCGGCACCGAAGGCGGTGGCGCCTTCCTCGCTGGCAGTGCTGTAGCCACCTACGGCGGTGCTGTCATCGGCCTTGGCGAAGGCGCTGTCGCCGACGGCGACGGCATAGCTGCCGGTAGCGCGCGACTTGCCGCCTGCCGCGAAGCTGTTGTCGCCGGTGGCCTGTGCCGCATTGCCGAAGGCGCTGCTGCTGGCACCGGTCGCCTGCGCAGCATTGCCGACGGCGGTGGAACCGGCCGAGGCGGTGGTGCCGATCTGCACCGGGTTGCCCTGCTCATCCAGCAGCGGCTGGTTGTATTCGTCGTAGGCCTGGCCGAGGCCACCCACGGCTACCGCACCGTCACCGTCGGCGAAGGTATTGCGACCCAGCGCCACGCTGTCGGCGCCGATGGCCGCAGCGCCCGCGCCCTGTGCCAGCGCGCCGGCACCGATGGCGTTGCTGGCCGAACCCGCCGCTACCGCACCCTCGCCCTCTGCATAGGCGCCAGCATCGCTGCCGCTTTCCGGCTGCGCCTGGAAGAAGCGCGCGGTGGTGTCGGCGGTGCTGGCCACGGCGTCCAGCTGGGCCTTGTTCACTGCATCGGTGGCTTCGCTGCCGGCCGCCACGCTGGTGATCTGCCGCTCGTTGCCGGCACTGCCCACGGCCACGCTGTTGGCGCGCACCGCTTCGGAATTGGCGCCCAGTGCAACGCTGTTGGCACCACGCGCAGTGGCGTAGTAGCCGACGGCGGTGCTCTGCGCACCGCTGGCCCAGGTCTGCGCACCCAGCGCGCTGGCGTTCTCGCCCGGTGCATAGGCGAAGTAGCCCACTGCGACGGATTCGGCACCGGAGGCCTCGGTCAGGCTGCCATTGGCCACGGCCTGGTTGCCGCTGGCGATGGCACCGGCACCGACGGCCGTGGCCGCTTCGCCACTGGCCTGGGTCTGCACGAAGAAGCCCAGGCCCGGGATCAGGTCGGCCGGACCACCGATGGCCACGCTGCTGGTGCCGGTAGCGTTGCTCTGCGTACCAACGGCCGTGGAGTAGTCGCCGATGGCATTGGAGACCGCACCGAACGCCGACGACTGCGCACCTGCCGCGTAGGCACCCACGCCGTACGCCGAGGCGGCGAAACCACCGGCATCGGCGCTGGCGCCGACGGCGGTACCACCGACCCCGGCACTGGTGGCGCCGGTCTCTACCGGCACGCCACCACTGGTGATCAGCGGATTGCCATCGGCATCCACCGCAGCACCGCCGACGGCGACGCTGCCCGGGCCGACTGCCTGCGCGTTGTTGCCGAAGGCCGCGCTGTTCTGGCCAGATGCAAGCGCGTTGTTGCCGACCGCAGTGGCGTTCTGCGCGACGGCGGTCGCACCTGCACCGACGGCGGTCGTACCGTTGCCGATCGCATTGGCGGCTTCGCCAGCGGCGAGCGCGTCATCTCCCTCGGCCAACGCACCGGCATCGCTGTTGCTGCTGCCGGTGGCCTGGAATCGCTTGGCGGTGGTATCGGCTACCGCTGCCACGTCCTTCAATTGAGCGACGTTGACCGCATCGGTATCTTCGGTACCGGCGGCAACGCTGGTGATCTGCCGGGTCAGGCCGTAGTCGACCGCACCCACCGACACGGTATCGACGCGGTCGGCCAGCGAGCCGGCGCCCAGCGCCACGCTGCCGGTAGCCACGGCCGCCGAATTGGAACCCAGCGCGGTGCTGTATTCGCCCACCGCCGTGCTGAACGCACCGACGGCAATGGAGGCTTCGTTGGCGGCGGTCGCACCACGGCCCAGCGAGGTGCTGCCGGGGCCCATCGCCACGGCACCCGCGCCGACCGCGGTAGCGCCATCGGCGCTGGCTTCGGACAGTGCACCCAACGCGGTGGCTGCACCGTTCTCGCTGGCGGCCACGGCACTTGCACCTACCGCCGTATCGCCAAGGCCGAAGGCGGCCGCACTCTGCCCGACCACTACGCTGGCATCACCGAAGGCGAGCGCGTTCTGGCCGAAAGCACTGGCACCAAGTCCTGCGGCAATCGCCTGGGTGCCGACCGCGGTGGTCGCGTTGGCCAGCGACTGGCTGCCACTACCGACCGCGATGGCGCCCTGGCCTTCGATCTTTGCCGCGTCGCTGTCATCACCAGCGCCATCGGCCTTGAAATAGCGGCTGCCCTCGGCCGCCGCCTGCGCAAGCGCGGCCTGCGTGGCGCGCGCCTGTGCATCCAGCTGTGCCTTGTTCACCGCATCGGTGGCGGCGGTACCGGCGGCGACATTGGTCACCTGCCGTTCCTTGCCGGCATCACCGACAGAAACGGTGTTGGCGCGCGTTGCCTTGGAACCGGCGCCCAGCGCCACGCTGTTGGCGCCGGTGGCGCTGGTACCCGCGCCAATCGCCACCGCGTTGCTGCCCTTGGCGCTGGCACTGCCATCGACCACGCACTTGTCCAGCACCTTGCTGTTGAGCACCACGCAGTTCGCGCTGCCCCCAATCTCGACCGACTGCGCCGCAGCGACGCCGGTCATGCCCAGTCCCATTGCCAAGGCCAGCGCTGCAGCCAGTCGTGCCGGCGCGGCATCGGTCGCACCGCGGCGCTGGTCGACGACCCCGCCTGATGAGCTGGAAGAGGCCAGTTCCGAGGCCACCACCAACTGACCCAATGCTTTGTTCCAGACCTTGCGATAAATCCGATTCATCGGTACGGCTCCTGATTGGACTGGTTTTGGGCAAAGCAACGCCACCGCCGAGCCTTCGTGGCCCAACGTCCCCTGGGGGCGTTTATTCGCGTGATTTACTGCGGGTATTGCCGAACGGCGCGCAGGGACAGAAAACCGAGCGCATGCGCCGTACGGTTACTGCGGGATGAACAGATTTGAAACGGGGGTCAAGTGTTAACGGCATCTTTGCGGATCGTCAAGAGTTTGACGCAGCAAAACCCATTGCCGTGAAGCAGTTCACTGTTTCACTTGTTTATGTACGCATTTTGTTAGGCGCACGTGAGGAAATCCTCACTTATGAAAACGCATGTAACTGATGGCCAGTTCAGGAGTTTCCGTATGGACAAAGAAAAACCCGCCGGTTTCCCGGCGGGTTCTCCATACGCGATGGCATCGTCAGCTGCGCAATGCGCGTGCGATCAACCGCACCACACCCGTGCGTTGCGGAACATGCGCATCCACGGTGAATCACCCTGCCAATCGGACGGGGCCCAACTCAGGTTGAGCGCGCGCGGGGTGCGCTCCGGGTGCGGCATCATGATGGTCACCCGGCCGTCGGTGCTGGTCAGGCCGGTGATGCCGTCGGGCGAACCGTTCGGATTCAGCGGGTACTGGCTGGCGACGTTGCCGTTGCCATCAATGTAGCGCAGCGCGACGCGGGCTGTGGCCTGGTCGACGGCGCTGTCGAACACCGCCTGGCCTTCGCCGTGCGCCACCGCCACCGGCAGGCGCGAACCGGCCATGCCACGCAGCAGGATCGACGGCGACTCCACCACTTCCAGCAGCGCGGTGCGGGCTTCGAACTGCTCGCTGGCGTTGCGGCGGAACTGCGGCCAGTGTTCGGCACCGGGGATGATGTCCTTCAGCTGGCTCATCATCTGGCAGCCGTTGCATACGCCCAGGGCGAAGCTGTCCTCGCGCGCGAAGAACGCGGCGAAGGCATCGCGCAGCGCAGTACGTTCCAGGATCGAGGTCGCCCAGCCGCGGCCGGCACCGAGCACGTCGCCGTAGCTGAAGCCGCCGCAGGCGACCAGGCCGGTGAAGTCCTGCAGCGCCACGCGGCCTTCAATGAGGTCGCTCATGTGCACGTCGAATGCGCGGAAGCCGGCACGTTCAAAGGCGTTGGCCATTTCAATCTGGCCGTTGACGCCCTGTTCGCGCAGGATCGCAACGCGCGGACGCGCCCCGGTCTGCACGAACGGTGCGGCGACATCCTCATTGGGATCGAAGCTCAACTTCGGCTTCAGGCCCGGCGCGGTGAAGGCGCGGGCGATCTCGCGCTCGGCATCGGCGTTGGCCGGATTGTCGCGGCGCTTCTGCATGGCGTGGGTGACCGACCACCAGGCGTCGAACAACGCTTCCCAGCGCCATTCGGCCAGCGAATCACCACCCAGCGACACCCGCACCACCGGCGCGGTGGTCGGCTTGGCGATGCGCTGCGCGCATTCGGTCAGCGCGTGGCGCTCGACCAGGTCGGCGAACGCAGCGCGGTCTTCGCGGGCGATCTGCACTACGGCGCCCAGCTCTTCATTGAACAGGCTGCGGAACGGATCATCGCCCCAGGCGTCGAGGGTGATGTCCAGGCCCAGGCGCGAGGTGAAGGCCATTTCGCACAACGCGGCGAACGCGCCACCGTCGCTGCGGTCGTGGTACGCGCGCAGCAGGCCGGACTGGCGTGCATCGCGGATCAGCTCGAAGAAGCCACGCAGGCGCTGCGGATCGTCCAGGTCCGGGGCGGCACCGGCGAAGGCCGGCAGGTCGCCGTGGTCGGCGTGCACCTGGGCCAGGATCGAACCGCCCAGGCGCTGCTTGCCGGCACCGAGGCCGATCAACCACAGCTCACTGTCGATATCGCGGTCCAGCAGCGGGGTCAGCTGCTGGCGTGCATCGGCCACCGGCGCGAACGCGGTGATCACCAGCGATACCGGCGACACGCTCTTGTGCGCCGCGCCCTGGTCGTGCCACTGCGCCTGCATCGACAGCGAGTCCTTGCCCACCGGGATGCTGATGTCCAGCTGAGGGCACAGTTCCATGCCGACCGCCTTCACCGCGTCGTACAGCAGCGCGTCTTCGCCCGGGTGGCCTGCAGCGGCCATCCAGTTCGCCGACAACTTGATTTCATCGAGCGCGTCGACCGGGGCTGCGCACAGGTTGGTCAATGCTTCGCCAACGGCCATGCGGGCCGAAGCGGCAGCGTCCAGCAGCGCCAGCGGCGTGCGTTCACCCAGTGCCATCGCCTCGCCGGCCACGCCGTCGAAATCGGCCAGGGTGATCGCCACGTCGGCCACCGGCAGCTGCCACGGGCCAACCATCTGCTCGCGCGCGGTCAGGCCGCCCACGCTACGATCGCCGATGGTGACCAGGAAGTTCTTGGAGGCTACCGTCGGATGCGCGAGCACGCGCAGACCGGCTTCCTGCAGATCCAGGCCACCGGTCTTCAGCGCCGGCCAGCGTGGTGCCGGCGGGTGCGCGGTATCACGGTGCATCTTCGGCGGCTTGCCGAACAGCACGTCCATCGGCAAATCGATGGGTGCATCGGCCGGGATGTTGCCCGGCACGGCACCATAGGCCACCACCAGGTGTTCGGCTGCGGTGGCGACACCGACCGCAGCGAACGGGCAGCGCTCGCGCGCGCACAGCGCGGCGAATTCAGCCAGGCGCTCCTGCGCCACACCGAGTACGTAGCGCTCCTGCGACTCATTGCACCACAGCTGCATCGGCGACAGCGACGGATCGTCGGTGGGCACCTTGCCCAGGTCGATGATGCCGCCCACGCCGGAATCGTGCAGCAGTTCGGGAATGGCGTTGGACAGGCCACCTGCACCGACGTCATGGAAGAACTTGATCGGGTTGTTGGCACCCATCGCCACGCAGCGGTCGATGACCTCCTGGCAGCGACGCTCCATCTCCGGGTTGTCGCGCTGCACGCTGGCGAAGTCCAGGTCCTCGGCGCTTTCACCGGAGGCGACCGAACTGGCGGCACCGCCGCCGAGGCCGATCAGCATCGCCGGGCCGCCGAGCACGATCACGGCATCGCCGTCCTGCAGCAGGATCTTGTCGACCTGCACGCGATCAATGGCGCCGAGGCCACCGGCCAGCATGATCGGCTTGTCGTAGGCGCGCACCAGGTCGGCGCCTTCCGGCAGTTCGAAACTGCGGAAGTAGCCGAGCAGTGCCGGGCGGCCGAACTCGTTGTTGAACGCAGCGCCGCCGAGCGGGCCGTCGGTCATGATCTCCAGCGCCGGCGCCATGCGCGGGTTCAGCGCGCGCGGCGCTTCCCACGGCTGCGGCAGCTCGGGAATGCGCAGGTGCGAGACCGAGAAACCGCTCAGGCCGGCCTTCGGCTTGCCGCCGCGACCGGTCGCGCCTTCATCGCGGATTTCGCCACCCGCGCCGGTCGACGCGCCCGGGAACGGGGCGATTGCGGTCGGGTGGTTATGCGTTTCCACCTTGATCTGGAACGCGCTGGGCACCTGCGGTTCGCGGCGGTACTCGCCGCTGGCCGGGTCCGGGCGATAGCGCGAGGCCGGATGGCCTTCGATCACCGCCGCGTTGTCGCTGTACGCACTGAGCGTGTGCTGCGGGGTCTGCTGGTGGGTGTTCTTGATCATCCGGAACAGCGAGCGGTCCTGCTCCTGGCCGTCGATGGTCCAGCTGGCGTTGAAGATCTTGTGCCGGCAGTGCTCGGAATTGGCCTGCGCGAACATCATCAGTTCCACGTCCGACGGCGACCGGCCCAGCGCGGTGAAGCGCTCGCGCAGGTAGTCGATCTCGTCCTGCGCCATGGCCAGGCCGAGGCGCTGGTTGGCGGCCTCCAGCTGGTCCACCGGCACGCGCTCCAGTTCGCCACGGGCCGGGGTCGAGAACAGGGACTGGCCCTGATCGACGCGCTCCAGCACCGACTGCGTCATCGGGTCGTGCAGCACCTTGACCAGCGCCTGCTGGGCGGCGGCGTCTGTCGGCCAGCCCTGCACGTCGATGCGCAGGCCGCGCTCGACCCGGCTCACCGGCTGGCCAGCACCGCGGACCAGTTCGCTGGCCTTGCTCGACCACGGCGACAGCGTGCCCAGGCGCGGCACCACGATGCGGCTGACCGCACCGTCAGCGACCGCCTCGGACTGCGGGCGGGCTTCCAGGATGCGGCACAGGGTATCGACGTCGGGGGCGGCAGTGCCCTCGGCCTGCACGAAGTAGACGTGCCAGGCACCGCTGATGCGCAGGGAGGGAGCGATGGACTGCAGGCGGGATTCAAGACGTTCGCGGCGGAACGGCGACAGGGCGGGCGCGCCCTCGAGGACCATCATGTCCGGGGAACCGTAGTTGGGAAACGGGCCCGACATTGTACCGGAAGCGGGGATAGGCTTCGGCCGGGCGGCGCCCGGCACCCGCCGAAGCGGTAGTGCCGGCCGCTGGCCGGCAACCTCAACAGCAACAGCAGAAGCTGGCATTCCGTGGGATGGCAGGGTGGATCCGGTTGCGGGGGACGCCGTAAACCCATCCCTGGGGGCTTGGCCGCGGCATCCATGCCGCGGACACCCCCGCAACCGGACCCACCCCGCCTTCGACGGATCTCCGCGATCTGTCGGTAGATCCACGCCATGCGTGGATGCTCCCGGTCGTGCCGGCCGCTGGCCGGCCACCAGGGAAATGCGGAAATCAAACGCCTGAGAGCGAAGCGATCGGCGTTTGATTTTGATCTCTTGTTCGTCTTTCGTGGCTGACGCCACAGGAACCTGTCGGGGGCCGGGCGGGTGGGCTGCGCAGGGG